>CAZGJQ010000006.1:0-39506 GCA_964525815.1 uncultured Oscillospiraceae bacterium | reverse complement strand
ATTCTAATGTTGTTATCGTGCTCATCATATTCGTAAATAACTTTACTAACCAATTCGTCATTTTGGTATACACTTTTTTCTAAAAGTTTTCCGAAATCGTCATAAGTATATACACTGAAATGTGTTAATTCGCCGTCGTTATAACCCTTTTCCTCCAGCAAATTACCGTTTTCGTCATATATATATAATGCTCTTGATTTGTCCAAAACACTTTCGGTAAGTTTTCCATTTTTATTATAATAATTAACCCCCGCAGATGTGTCAGATGTAACTGTATAACTACCGTCTTGATCATATGTATAAATATTTTTTGCTCCGTTTCTTTGTACCTCAATTAGTCTGTTTTCATCGTCATATGAATATGTGATTATGGTCTCTCTATTGTTGGTTTTATCTTGTTCTTTTTCCTTGATAATATTATTATTTTCATCATAAACATTTTCTTTTATATAAGTGGTTTTTCCTTCACTATTTGTCGTAACTTTCTTTATTAAATATTTATTATCATCGTATTGAAATTCGGTATTAAGAATACTGCCATCATTTGATTCGGTTATCATTACAGAGATATCTCCCCATTGATTATAATCATAGGTTTCTGTATAGCCAAAATTAATGTAAGTTGTCTTATACAGCAAAAGCTTTTGGTTATTGCTATCGGTTGATGAAGATTCGGATGCGGTACTCACGGATGTAACTGATGAATTGTCCGCGGATGATTCATCCAAGCTTGTATCACCTGGCTTATCACAGGAAAAAAGGGAAAAAGTAAAAATTAAACAGATGATTGCCAAAATCGCTTTTTTCATTTCAAAATCTCCATTTCAAGTATTCTGCCGTTGTTTTTATTGTTTGTGTTGTTCAAAGCCATACCCAAGAAAACTTTATTATCGTAAACAGAAAAGCTTACCGCAGGAATTTCGTATGTAAATTCAATTATCGTTTCGAAACTGTTTTCTTCTACGCTGTTGTTCTTATATATAGTCACAATATACTCATTGCCTTCTTTTATTCCGCACAGAAAATAAAGATTGTCATTATATGCATATATATCATAAACAACTTCATTTTTAGGTGTTTTAATGTAGCGCAGCTCGTTTGCTTCTTCGCATGCAAATAAATATCCCGTCGTAAAATATAAGATTCCGTTATAATTCGCCTTGCTATTTACGGGAAATACACCATAATTTATATATAACAGTTTATTTTTCCACGAAGCCGTATATTCAAATTTTGAATTCTCATATACAAAAAGCTCTTCATTGTAAAATGCATATAATTTATCATTTATCTCGAAGAAATCAAAATAAAACGAAAAAGATGAGTTTTGCACAACAGATCCATTTTTAATCAGAGGTACGGAGACAAAGCTCTGTCCGCCGTCACTTGAAACAGCTACCTTATGATGTTCGCTTTCGGTTTTTATCGCTGCGAAAAGCTTGTTGTCGTAAAAAGCGAGGTCAAAACAATGTATTCCGTTAGGAATTGTTCTCGTAACTTCCCAAACCCCATTTTCCATTGAATAAAAGTTACCCAATTCCCAACCACTGGTCGGATCAATTCCGGGCAACAATAATTTTCCGTCAATGACCCGAAACCTGTTTGCTTCCTCATCCGGAACAGTTCCGCTTTTTTCCCATTCTTTATTCTTTATGTCATAACGCCAAATATCAACCGGTCCCGCGTTCCTCTGCCAATCTCCGCTGCCTATGTAAAGATACTCTTCGTATACAATCATGTCCCAGGGAGTTATAGCTCTGTCGTATGAACCATACCGCGCTTCCAGCGGTATCCCCAGATCATTGTATTTAAGCTCTGCCTGCTGGGAAGAATCAGACATATCGGAAGAATCATCCTGTGCACTGTTTTCTTTCGACTCGTCGCTCTTTCCGCAGGAGGCGCAGATAATAACTGCAGATAATACGAATATAATAAATTTTTTCATATAGCACACCCTTAGTCTCTCTCCACTCGCAACTATTCGTCTCTCTATACGATGCGTCCTTCAATGTGTTTCACGTGGAACACTTGCGGTATTCCTTTATTCTGAATGTGTTGTTTCCGTTGTCCGGAAGTGACAAGGGCACAACCTCCACCCTTTGCCCGATATATCGATTCTCGTTATTCTCTTTCCCTCGGTCGGTTGCTTTGCTGTCGTCTTCGGACGGTATAACATCGCCCTCGATTCCGTTCTCAAGGGACACACGGATGCTGCAGCCTGCTTCGGTTATAAAAGCGGAATAGCCTCTGTCCGGATTGCTCCTCATTATTTCCGACGAGTAATAATCCGAGATTTTGCTTTGCAGCTCGTATATACTCCTCTCGGCGTTGCTCGTTATTCTTGCCGCCTCCGCAGCTCTTTTTCTCATTCTTGGGACATTAAGCGCAGAGGCGATGCCCTTTGCACCGATTATCTCCTTGAGAATACGTTGTACCACAAGATCGGCATACCTTGTGGTCGGACCGGAAAATCTTACTAACGGACATCCGAATAAGGAGTGTGCTTTCGGCTCGGTTGTGTAAAGGGAGGGCGGAAGTGATTTTGATATTAAAACATTTACAATATGCGCTTTTTCGGTAAGAGCGGTTGATGCTAATAAGTGCTTTTGCAATTGCAGGTCGGTTAATTCGTTTGTGTTTTCTAGCGTTACGCTCGAAGCCTTTGCTATAAAAAGTAATTGCTCTCTGCATATCGGAGTCTGATATGCATAAATGCAGGGTATAGAATTTTTTTGCAAATAATGTGCCAGCTGTGTCCCCGTAAAAATCAAAAATTCCCGTATGAGCAGCTTCGCATCATAATCCGGCACAAGCGCGACCTCCTGCGGCAATCCCTCTTTATTAAAGGTATATTTGCGCTTAAGCTGGTTGAACTCAACGCTCCCTTTCTTTATTCTTTCTGACAAAAGAAGTGCGCCCAGCTCATACATATCGTTCATATTAGGCAGCAAAACAGCATATTTTTCTTTTAGTGGAAGCACCGAGGATGAATCCGTGCTTGAATAAAGGGTGTCTATTTCTCCGAAAATACAGTTTCGGGCTGTTCTGACCACGCTCTCCTCAAAGCGAAGGGAAAGCATCCTCCCATCCTTGTCAATTTCTAAAAAAACAGAAACGGCAAGCCTGTCCTGTCCTTCTCTGAAAAAGCAGGCATGACTGCTCACCTCTTCATGCAGCATAGGAAAGGCTGCGCCCGGAAGGCTCGCTCCGGCTCCCCGCATTCTCGCCTCCACATCCAACGGAGAGCTCTCCGTTACAAACTCGCTCGCATCGGCAATATGCAGACCGAGGTTATATGTGTCTCTTTTTTTGTCAAGCGAGAATGCGCAGTCGTTCTTGGCTTCCTCAATGCTGCTGCCAAACGTAAAGACCGTCTTTCCCCTAAGGTCGAGCCGAGAACGCACATAGGAGGTTATGCGGGTGTTTGCCGCAATTCTTGCCTGTTCCTCAGCCTCCGCGGTGAATACGGTTCTGATTCCGCTGCTCTCTATCAAGCGTTTAATTCCTTCTATTGCCATCACTCCCACTGTTTTTTATATTTTACCCTTTTTGCAGCGTTAAGTCAAGCTTCTGTTGAAATATGTAGCGGTTAAAAAAATGTTGTTTTGTGTATGAAAATATGATATACTTATTGCCGAACAAACTGAAGCAAAGGTGAATGCAAAATGACCAAACCACAAAAAACGGACGAGAGCCTGTCCGTTTATGTCGCTTTTTTAACCACACCAACCAAAATCGGTAAAACAATACGCTTTGTTTCCCGAAACAAATACAGTCATGTAGCTCTATCGTTTGAAGAGGATCTGAGCACCATGTATTCCTTTGCACGCTACTGCGTCAACGCTCCTCTTATTGCGGGCTTCGTCAAGGAATCCATCCTAAGGTATTATTACAATGACAACCCGAGCGTGCCTGTAAAAATCTGCAAAATCCCTCTCCCTCCCGAAAAATACAGTAGAGTGAGAGACTACATACACTCAATGGAGGAGAATTCCGAGCAATACATATACAATTATCTCGCACTCGCCGCAGCACCTCTAAAGCTGAAAATTCTTATAGAAAAATCCTTTACCTGCTTAGAGTTTGTTTACAGTGTGCTGTATAACTGCGGTATTGAAACCAGTCTTGATATAAGCTCATACTATACAATTGTTGACCTTGAGCGGGTTTTGGAAAAGCATGTTGCTTTCGAGGGCTTTTTGGAGCCTCCCACGGAGCAAATAAGCTGGGGCAGCGATCTTTTTTGTTGCAAAAAGAGCACATACAGGGTTTTAACCGGTTCGATAAGATGCTGCGGCTCCTTGCTCAGGAGAGCATTCAGGAATTAATTCCTAAAACACTCGTTTAATATAAAATTTCCCGTATAAATGGTATACGCCATTATACGGGATTTATTTGTTTTAGTATGCTTTAGCCCAGACAACCAGCTTGTCGGCGGGTTTTCCGCAGTAGACGCATTTTTCGCCAACAGGAGGCTCGTCTGTTAGAATACAGCGGGAGCCTACGCCCGTTTTTTCCTTAACTCCGTCCTCACAGGCGGGGTTGCCGCACCACATTGCCTTTACAAAACCGTCGCCTTTATCATCCAGAGCATTATTAATCTCGTCAACGGTTCCGCAAGCATAAGAATGATTCTCACGGTTCTTCACTGCCTTCTCAAACAACCCATTCTTAACCTCGTCGAGCTTCCTGTGTACGGTTTCGACAATATCCGACAAAGGAACAACCTCTTTTTTCCGGTTATGACGGGTTACCATAACGCACTGCTCCGCCTCTATATCTCTCGGACCTACCTCAATTCTGAGCGGCACGCCCTTCATCTCATATTCCGCAAACTTCCACCCGGCGGAGTTCTCGCTCTCATCCGTCTTAACTCGGAACTCCTTTTCAAGCAACGCCTTAAGCTCCGCACATTTCTCTAAAACTCCGGCTTTATGCTGAGCAACAGGTATTATAACCGCTTGTATCGGCGCTACTGCGGGAGGCAGCACAAGCCCGTTGTCGTCGCCGTGTGTCATTATGATTGCACCGATTATGCGAGTGGAAACACCCCAAGAGCTCTGAAAGGGATATACCTTTTTGTTTTCTCTGTCGGTATACATAATGTCGAACGCCTTGGCAAAGCCGTCCCCGAAATAATGGCTGGTTCCCGCCTGAAGCGCCTTTCCGTCGTGCATTAGCGCTTCTATCGCATAGGTCGCCACCGCTCCCGCAAATTTATCGCTCTCGGTCTTTTGTCCCTTTAATACGGGAATGGCAAGGCTCTCTTCGCAGAACTCGGCGTAAACATCCAGCATTTTCCTGGTTTCTTCAATCGCCTCCTGTGCAGTTGCATGAATAGTGTGCCCCTCCTGCCATAGGAACTCCCTCGATCGAAGGAAGGGACGGGTGGTCTTTTCCCAGCGAACCACGCTCACCCATTGATTGTACAGCTTGGGAAGGTCTCGATAGGAGTGAACTATATTTGCATAATGCTCGCAGAACAGCGTCTCACTGGTCGGACGAATACAAAGCCTTTCCTCCAGAGCCTCGCTGCCTCCGTGAGTGACCCACGCTACCTCGGGTGCAAAACCGTCCACATGGTCCTTTTCCTTTTGCAAAAGACCCTCGGGTATAAACATGGGCATACAAACATTCTCATGTCCGGTGTCCTTGAACATCCCGTCGAGTATATGCTGAATGTTCTCCCAAATCGCATAACCGTACGGTCGGATAACCATACAGCCCTTTATACTCGTATATTCTATCAGCTCCGCCTTTTTTACAATATCCGTATACCATTTGGCGAAGTCCTCTTCCATTGAGGTTATCTCCTCTACCAGCTTCTTCTCAGCCAAGGCTATCTTCTTCCTTCCATATATTTTAATTAAAAATTATTCTTCCGCTCTTGAAATGTTTTGATAATTGTGTATAATACATATTATTGGGTAGTATAACAGAAAGTTTGCCCAAAGTCAATTGCTTAGAATGCTTGCTTTTTTTGTTTGTATCTATATTTATTCGGGAGGACAAAATGAACCAAAACAAGAGACTTATTTCCTTGATGCTTGTTTTCACCTTGATTTTTATATACCTTGCAGTTCCTGTACATGCTGAGGAGCCCGAGACATTTACGGTTACCTATACGCAGCCGAACAACGCATCCGTTACCTTAAGCCCTGCAGGCGAGGAAACTATTAGCGGTTCAGTACATACCCACGTCTATGAGGAGGGAGTCTCGGTTGAGGTTACCGTCAAGGCGGCTGCGGGATATAGGCTTGATTCTATAAAGGCAAACGGCATCAATATGCCGAATGTAAACAACCAAGCCTCATTCAGCCACAGCTTCGACACCAACACCTCGCTCGCTATCCTCACAAAAGAGGCTCCAAAGGCGGATATTGTCGTAAACGAGGACGATTCTTTTACATATGTGCTTGAAGGTGCAGACGAAAGCAATAAGGCAAAGCTGGACTCACTTGTAACGCTGAAGATAACTCCCGCAGAGAATTATTCGATTAAAAGGATTCTTTATAACGGCTCCGAGGTTACACCGACAGGCAACAATTACACCTTTACCGTTAAGGAAACAAACGTGTTTGCGGTAGAAACGGAGCAGACCGCTGCGGAAACAAAAACGCTTACCGTTTCCGTTACCGGTAACGGTAATGTGTCTCCAAACGGGGGAACCTTTGATAAGGGAAGCGAGGTTGAGTTAACCTTCACGCCGGAGACAGGCTATGTGCTTTCCTCGCTTACCGTAAACGGAACATCGATACCCGTTTCCCAGGTTGTGTCAAACAAATATTCGGTGGTTATTGATGAGGATACGGTGGTAACCGTTGTGTTTGTAAAAACCTTAACCATAACCGCCACTATAGGCTCGGGCGGCTCGGTAACCATAAACGGAACACAGCTAAACAGCTCCTCTACGGTCAATATTGCGGAGGGTCGTGACGTCACAATAAGGGTAAGCGCAAATCACGGCTTCACGATAGATTCCGTAAAGCTGGATAATGCCACCGTTACCCTTGACAGCAATAACTCCTTTGTTGTTAACTCTATTAATTCTAACAAAAAGCTGGAGGTTTCTTTTAAGACAACCACCGCAAGGCAATACACAATAACCGCAAGCTCCGGTCCAAACGGCATTATTTCCCCTTCCGGAGACAATGCTGTAGAGGAAGGAAAGGACATTTCCTTTACGATAACACCGGATAACGGATATGAGGTCGATACGGTCAAGGTGGACGGTGTAGTGGTCGCTCTTTCGGGTGGACAGTACAAATTCACAAATGTGGGCGCAAACCAAAACATTTATGCAACCTTCAAGCAGATACAATACATAGATGATAAGGATCCCATTTCTATAAACGATATAAACTGGGGATCGTCCGATACTATTAATATAGATATATCAAAAAAGACCAAGGTTGCCGCCGAGGTGTTCCAAAAGATAACCGACGAATGCAAGAACAAGAAGGTCGTGTTTACCGCAGAGAATTATAAATGGACCCTTCCCAAGGGTGCGGAAATAACAATAGACTCCGATTATGCAGACCTGGCAGTGGAGTTTGACGGAGGTCTGCGCTATAACGAGATAAGGACTTATCTTTATAATCGGGTGGAGGCTATCGAGTTTGTTCTTATCTCCTACGGAAACAGCCTGACCTTCCCAAGAAACACCATTCTTTCGTTAAAAATCGGTACGGACTTTAAAAATCAGGAGGTTCAGCAGCTGGTATATAATTCCGAAGACAAAAAGCTAACCAACCCGTTAAACTCCTCTGGCAACGAAGCATATGATGTACGCTCCATAGATGACGAGGGCTGGGTTTCTATTTATTATTATAATAATTCGGATATTGTGCTTTGCGATGTGCTGGAGCCCTATTACACCATAGTTGCATCCGCTGCGTCCGGCGGTAGCATTAATCCGTCCGGTAACAGAAGGGTAAATGTAAGCGGAAGTGTCCTTTTTGCCATATCCGCCAACGACGGGTATGTTATTAACACTCTTTTAGTTGACGGGGTAGAGCACACCGGTGCTTCCGGAGAAGCTTATTTTGAGTATCCCTTTGATACGGTTGCAGCCGACCATACTATCCACGCCACATTTATTCCGGTAGACGATTACACACCGCCGACACCTATTAAATCAGGTAATTCCACCCTTATCGTGTCCATAATTATTATTTTCCTTGCCGTTGCGGGAGCAGCCGTGCTGTTCATAATCAAGTGGCGTCAGGAAAAGTATTAAAGGCATATTCTTATGCTAAACGGAGTAAATAAAAAACTGCTCGTCGCGGCAACCGCCGCAGCTGTGCTCGCATTGGTTGTGCTTGCCGTAATCCTGATAAACAATTCAGGTCAAAACGAAACCGATTCGTTATATTACTCGGTTCCGCAAAACAAATGGCCAAAAAACGACCTTACGGAAGGGCTGCCTGAGTTTAAGGGAGATATTTATTCCGTTTTGGTAACCGATATGAGCACCGCCGTTTTTATACGGGAAGCGACAGAGTCCGAGATTGAGGAATATGCGGACATGCTTTCTGCTTACGGCTTTTCGTTCGGTTCGGATGATTTTCCGAAAACAGCACAGACCGACGATATGTTTATCACTCTTTCTTATGAGGAAAGCACAATGCTTTTTTCCATAACCTTTTTGTTGAAGGAAGAGCCGCCTGAATAATCCCGAACAATACGTAAACGGAGCCGAACGGCTCCGTTTTTTGCTTGTATATAGTATATAGCCTTAAGAAATCTGAGGGTTCTGCTTGTGTGCTTCGTTAATGACCGCTATCTGCTGGCGAACCTGCTTCAGCTCTATTTCATGCGGCTTACCCTCGGTAAGCAAGGCATAAACCTGATCATAATAGGTAGCTACTGCGGCTATAAAGGGCGCCTGCGGGTCTCCGTCCCAGCTCTCCTCATACCAGTTAAGCTTTTCCGTGCAGTAAGCGGGGAGCTTCTCTTCTCCGGAGGTAAGCGTCTCCTTAACAAGAACCCGCTCTGGTGCTTCCTCCTCCTTAAAATATTTCCAGTCTATATGAGCCATGTTTCCTTTTAGGGTGCCTCTTGTACCCTCCACCTTATAGGTGTACGAAGGGTATGCGTCACAGGAGGAAATATCAAGGTCTATGAGCGGTCTGCCCGGAGCGGTGAGTATCAGCTTTACATAATCCTCAGCGTTGCCGAAGGTGTTGGCTCTGTCCATTTTGCAAAAAACATTAGGCTCCGATTCATAATAATCAAGGAGATTTAGTGCCTGATCCAGCGGATGCGGTCCTGTGTTCGCAAGATTCCCGCCGTTGAACTCAAGACAGCACTGCCAGTCCCAGCGTCTTGCAAACCCGTTGAACTGCACACCTATATGCACGATTCTGCCCAGCACTCCGGACTCTATAACCTCCTTAACCTTGAGGAAATAGTTTGCAAACCGAGACTGCTGAAACACCAGCATATGGCACCTGTTCGCTCTTGCTGCTTCAACAAGTATATCAAACTCCTCTACGGTAGGGACACAGGGCTTCTCCACCAAAACATTATATCCGTTCTCCAGCAATTCCTTGGTCGTGGTAAAATGCAGTTGACTCGGAGTCGAATTGATGACAAGGTCAATATCCTTCCTGCCGAGTAGCTCTCTGTAGTCAGAAAAAGCCTCGCAGCCATACTCCTCTGCCGCTCTGTCCCGACGCTCCTTAATTGGCTCAGCAACAGCTACAACCTTAAAACGCTCTGTATCCTTTTTTAGATGCAGTCCGTGAATATCCCGTCCGCTTCTGCCCTGTCCCAATATTGCTAATCTGAGTTGCTTCATTATGCGTAAACTTCCTTTCATTCCGCTTTTCTTCGATTATGCATTTGTTGGAAACATTATAGCACACAGCGGGTAAATGTAAAGGGTTAGAGCGAAATTTTAAGTAATTTTTTTCTCTTTAATTCTTCGGTAGGTGTATAAAAAACTCTAATTCCCTGATGCCCTCCCAGCCTCTCTGCGGGATAAAAGAAAACCGCCTCCTTTTCGGTTATATAGAAATTGCTCTCGTTAAAATACTGCTTGAGCCGTTTTTTGTATTCCTCCGGGTCAAGTCCTCCGGTAGCCCCCTCGTTCCCGAACCGCATTAGCAGATAATCTTTTGCTCCGTTGTCAAAAAAGTCTTTAAAGGAATAAATATACCCCTTGTCCTTGTTCCAGACCTGCGCAGAGCGAAGACAATTCTGCTCAGTCTGTCCGTTATAAACGCTTATATCCGTGTATCCGGATAAAATATGCTTGCTTTCGAACGCCTTTACATATTTCATAACCGCTCCAAGCGGACGAAAGGGCTCGTTTGCCTCGGACAACTTTTTTGCTCTCTCCACCAAATCCTTTTCGGCAAAACGCAAAAAGTTGGTCGCACTTTTTTGATAGAAGGGCTGTGCGGCCTGTTTTAGCTTGTTTTTTTCTTTTAGCTTAAACGACGGATAGGATATATTAATGTGCACCAACGGCTTACCCTGCTCGTCGCTTACGGTTTTTTTTATGAGCTCCTCCTGAACCGCCGATTGTTCTTTCTTTGTAAAAATCATATTGCTTCACCCGATAAAAAACCTATTCGGAGGCAGCTTTTTTTATTACTTCCATTTCCTTATTTTTTTCAATACTTTCTTTGCTCGGGAAAACGGTTTCCTTAAGCAGCAGCATTTCCGCAGATATAACAAAGGGTGCCATTAAATTCAGGGCAACCGCCTTAAAAAAGGGAGAGTCAAAAAGAAACAAGCATACTGTAAGCACAATTGCGCTTACAAATGCCGGATAGGTTCTTATAAAGCGGCACCTATGCATGTAGAACAGCGAAAGTGCGGTGGAAGGAGGGGAAACAACAAGTATAAGATACTGATAAATATTGTTGCCCACTACGGGAGCGACCGTAACATTGCCCGTTACAATGCTTATAAGCATAATAATCAACACGGTGAAGAAAACAGGAACGGACATATTTGTAAATGCGGTTATCCCGCTTATACTACGGCTGCCGAAGGCGATCAAGAAGCATACCGCTACCAGAATAAACGCCAGCACCCATATGCTCACGTCCTTTACATAATCCTTTCGCATCTCAATCAAGAAAAAGGCTATATGCACAGACACGGATAATAAAACCAGCGGAACAAAAACAGCAGTTCTTCGGTGTGAAGCGAAATAACGGGAAAAAAGGTACATATATACCGCCGTAAGGAGCAAGGCGGGCGCAAAGGTTACCGCCGTAAATTCGGCGCAGAGCAAGAAAGAAGCGGCAAGTACAATGGTAAACAGAAAGTACATGCGTTATAGGTTCTCCTTTCTTCCGAGAGTTTTTCGGGGTATCGCAAACAAAAAGTCCTCCATTCCCTTTTTGTCAAACGGAGCGAGCGGAGATAAATAAGAGGTTCCGAAGCTGCTTGTCCTGCACAAAAGCAATAAAACAGCAAGCGTGCCAAAGGTTATTCCAAAGAAACCGAGCTTGTATCCCAGAAACAGGAATACAAATCGGAGTATTACCGTTGTGTACATATATACGGGTACAATAAAGGAGCTTATCGCCGCCATTGCAACAACAATAATGACTACAGGAGAGGTTATGCCGGCCTGTATGGCAGCATCCCCAAGCAGAAGAGCGCCCACAAATCCGATAGCGTCTCCGATTGTGCGGGGCATTCTGACCCCCACCTCTCTTAAAATCTCAAAAATAATTAGCACGACGCAAACCTCCCAGAACAAAGAATAGGAGATTTCCGCGCGCATTTCCTCTATCGCACTAATCATAGTATCGGGCAAGAGCTCATTGTACGAAGTAACTACAGTAACCAGAAGAGCAGGAAGATAGAGAGCGAATACCAGCGAAAAAAACCTCAAGAACCTAATGAATGTAGCATAATACGGAGAGCGAAGATAATCCTCGGCGGATTGAATACTCTCGGCAAACACATATGGAGCGGTCAACACAAAGGGGCTTCCGTCCACTATAACGGCTACCCTGCCGGACACCAGCTTGGATGCAACCTTATCCACCTTTTCGCTGCTGCCCATCACGGGAAAAATCGGGTACCTGCGGGAATCGATAAGCATTTCGATATTCCCGGAATCCACAATACCCGTCGCATATGCGTTATTTATTTTTGTTTTTATTTCCTCGACGATATTCGGATCCGCTCTCCCTTCTATATATGCGAGTATAAGCTTGGTTCCGGTAACGGTTCCCACATTCAACGAAAAGCTCTTTAGATTGGGGTTGCGTATATAACGACGCAGCTCAATCATATTGGTTTCCGCATCCTCCACAAACCCCGCCTTAGGTCCCTTAACGGTAACATCACTGGTAGGCTCCGCAATGCTCCTGCCCACTGTGAACTCCGAATTTACCAGCACTGTATGCAGACCGTTTCCCTTCTCTATGGCGATAAACACCTCTCCCCGCAGCAACCCTTCTATAACCACAAAGCTGTCCGGAGGATATTTTAATGTAACACTGTGCAATATTGCCTCGAAGTTTCCGTTAAACTCCTTTAACGCTGCAATGTTTAGCAGCATAGGCTTTATCAGCTTTTCGCTGATATAATCTCTTTCGGTTAACCCCTTAAAAAAGCATATCAGCACCTCCGTGCTTTCGATATTTATTTTCCGCTCCAAAAAATCTCCGCAATCAGCGAAGGTTTGCGTCAGGTGGTCATGCAGCTCTGAAAGTGTGTTTTTGTCCATTAATGCTCCCGTATCCGATTGTTTCCCATGTTTTTTGCTTATTTTTCCGTTTTTGCAACATTTTTATTCAATTAAAAAAATTAATGCCACTTTTACTTCGGTTTCTATTGACATAATGTCGTTTGTTGCTTATAATAATGCTTGTATGGTCGTGATTGCGTATATACTGGAATAAAATCGTTACGGAGGGAAGAATTGTGGCAAGAAGAAGAAAAAACTCTCGCTCATTGCTCGGAATAGTATTGTGTATTCCAATAGCCTTTATTGTTTATTTTGCAATATCCTTTTCTTCGCACAATATACCTCCCGACAGCATAAGCTCGGTAAGCATGACCCTACCGGGCGGTGAGCAATATGTCTACAGCGACAGCGAGCAGATTTCCTTTTTTGTGGATGCGCTGCTGGATGCAAAGAGCATTTCCTCTCCGGTCAGAGATATTTCGGACGAAACACCTGTCTTGCTGCAATACGACAGAGGGGACAAGATCCTCAGCTATAAGCTATATCCGCAGCTCAACCTTACCGGATGCATGCTTGCGGATAACAACGGCTCGCTGTACCTTCTATCATCCGACTCTGCGGTTTCCATGCTGGTTCGTCCCGAGCTTCAATATCTTTATCAAGGATTTATGCTGCCCGAGCTTAACATAATATCAAAAAATGGTGATGTTTTAATACCACCTTCCGAATACAGCTGGCTGTATAAAAAAATAGACGGCAATTTTTATCCGGATAATCAAACGAAGAAGTACAGCCCCTCCGAGATTGGGGTTACCAGTATTTATCCGGATTCGGACAACACTCTTTCCTTCTCGAAGGAGCCGAGTGAGATTACAGTCTCCTATCTTACCGAGAACGGGGATATCCTTGCAATCAGCGATCTTAATTATTTATCGTTTCAAAAGGATACAAGAATCCAGGTTTCCCTTACCGCAAAATGGAGCAAGCTTGGGGGTGCGGAGTTCTATGGTGAAGCTACATATAGCTTCCCGCTGATGTACGACATACCGCCAGTGGTAACCCTTGGAAGGAATATTTTTTCAGCCGGTGATGTTGCTGTTCTAAATATTGAGCATCTCAACGAAAACGAGCAAATCACCCTTACAACACAGCTTGATACCTCTATGATTATCTGCAATGCTCAGGATGAAACCTCGTTCGCCCTGCTGCCTATTTCCCTTAACAACAGCGCAGGCGAATATACCATAGGTTTTGAGGTAGCCGGAAAGACCTACAGCGACTCTATAACCATAAAGCAGGGCAACGTGGAACGCAGCCTGCTCAGCGTAACCGAGAGCGAATATTCGGAGATGCTCTCTCCCGAGGTGCTTACTCAGACCTCCGAGCGCTTCCGTGAGGTGTTTTCCAGTTCGGAAAAGCAGGCTTACTTTGATTTGGGAAGCAGGTTTACCGCTCCTCTTAAGGGCTCAGTATATGCCGATTACGGAAAGGAAGTAATTATCTCAACGGATGCTACCACGCATAGAGTTCCCGGAGTAGTTTATACGGTTTCGGACGAAACAGCGGTTAAGGCAGCGCAACGGGGTCGGATTGTTTTTGCGGAGGCTCTTACCGTAACCGGAAACACAGTTATAATCGACCATGGTTACGGCATAATGACCTGTTATTTCAACCTAAAGAGCTTTGACTGTGCCGTGGGCGACATTGTTCAGCAGGGAGAGATAATCGCCTATTCCGGCTCCACCGGATTCACCGACGGCAGGTCAATCCTGCACTATGCGGTAACTGTAAACAGCGTGTTCGTCAACCCTCAGGTCTTTTATGACGGAATCGATCTACCGAATACGGAAACAACAGAATAAAGAGCATATAAAAAAGACAACGGGGAAACGACAAAGGTCGCTCCCCCGTATTTTTTTGTAGATGTCTTTTTACTTTTCCGCAAGCAGTGTCTTAAGCTCCACCATAAAATCACCTATGTCCTTGAATTGCCGGTAAACCGAGGCGAACCTTACATAGGCTACTTCATCCAAGGCTTTTAGCTTCTTCATCACCATTTCGCCAATAACCGAGCTGTAAATCTCGTTCTGCATTTCGTTTTGCAGCGCAGTTTCAATCTCGTTTACGATAGCCTCCATCTCTCCTCGTGTTACCTGCCTCTTGTCGCAGGCACGGATTATGCTGTTAAAAATCTTGTTGCGGTCAAAGCTCTCCCTTGATTTATCCTTCTTGATGACAATAATAGGTACAGTCTCAATGGTCTCATAGGTCGTAAACCTCTTCTGGCAGTTAAGGCACTCCCGTCTTCTGCGAATGGACATATTCTCCGCCGAAGGACGGGAGTCTATTACCTTGCTTTCGGAATGCAAACAGGACGGGCACTTCACAGTTCTTACCTCCAGTATTTTTTACTGCTTTGTTTCTCTGTTATAATATAACACATTTAAAACTGTTTGTAAAGAAAGGATGTGCGTTTAAGTGAAAAAAAGAACAAAAAGGCGGGGATTATCCTCGTTTGCGTCTCATATATTGTTTATTGGAATCGTCCTTGTTACCGCTCTTTGTATCGGCTACATATCAAAGACAGATTATATGAGCTCCGCTTACAGGGCGGGCTGCGAGTTCTATTTCCTTCTGCTTGCGGAAGTGATTGCCTTTACCTGCTTGGCGGACTATATTTATAAAACCTCATAAATAATAAAAAAAGCCATGCAGCTTATAAGCTAAGAGCAACCCAAACCAGACGGTTTGCATGCCGCTTTTCCATAGGGAATCCCGCACTTTTTTATGCGTTTTTTACTGTTTCTAACGAGAAGCAGCGTTATGCATTAGTGCGGGATAAGCTTTTTTATATTTTCAATTTTAGTTTGCCGTATGTGAGCAGCTTGCTTGCCGGATAATAAAGAATCAGGGTAGTCGCAAAGTTACCGGCACAGTGCAGCAAATCAAAAAACAACCCGTTTATCCAGTAAGCGAGAGCAAAGCTCCATCCTCCCATAAAAAAGCTTGGAATTGCGGTTAGAGCTCCGAAGACAAGCCCAAACATCCCCGCTATCATCGCCCATAAAAAGGGATTTCTGTATTTCCGTAACGGAATAACCAATAGAATGAGAACTGCCCATACATACAGATAGCTTACAGACCATATACTTATGCCGTATAGCACCATTTGCAACGCAACAAAGATATATGCGGGTATAAAAGCATACCATCCGAACACACAGGTGTATACAATCAGCAGCACGGAAACCAGCTCTATGTTGGGAAGCCCGGCAAGAGCTACCTGAACCGCAACCAAAATTGCTCCGAGCATGGAAAACAACAGCATTTGCCTGAGCCGTCTTCCGCTGCTGCTAATATGTGGATAAAGTGAGCTCAAAGGAATCACCGTCCTCAATCGGCGTTTCCGATACGCCGGTTGTTGTCATTTCTCCGTCCTTGGTAATCATCCACCATTCCTGCTTCTGCTCGTCTGCGGTGGTTCCGTCCACTGTTGTGATATAATAACCGTAAGCTCCCTCGGTACCCGATACAAGGTCAATCTCGTTCAGAGCGTCCAATAAATATGCCGCATCGGTGTCTATTGTGTAGGTCTTGGTTTCTCTGCCCTCCGCAACCACCGAAACGGTTACGGTCTTTGAATACTCGCTTTGGTCGGCGTTGTTGCTTCCGGAAAGAAAATATACACTCGCTATGGCTCCCACCACAAGGACAAAGACAACCGTTACCACAACAATCAGCTTTTTGTTCCTGTCCATACAAAAAATCCTCCTTTCTTTGAGATTAAAAACTCAACAAAGAACGAAGGCATATAAAACAGTTATGCACGCAAAAACCCGCCTCTTACCAAGAGAGGCTGTTTTTTTGTACGAACACCGTTTAACTCGCGGCTCTTTGTACAGTGTTAGGGCAAGTCTTCTGACTCAGGCATCCTCGTCCTCCGCAGCCTTCCCGGCAAAAAGCCAGTGACTGTAATTTGCGGCGGACTCCTCCTTTACAGCGACGAGTTCGTGGGGGATTCTCACCCCGCTTCCTTTTTAAGTCGGGAATTTAACCCGACACCCAAACACCTATTAGTTTTTCTTTATTATATCAAAAAAATCATATAATGCAATACTATCTGTCAAAAACATCCGAAAATTCCACCGCAATAAGTCCCTTCAAGTCCTTTTTCTCCGCTTCTCTGTCCCTTACGGTAAGATAAGGGCTCTTATCCTCAAGTGGCAGGGACAAGGTAACCTGCAAGCGGGAATAATCGGAGCTGGGAGCACTCAGTCTTATATCCCATAAATAATACTCACACAGTTTTTTAAGCAAGAGCAGCTCAAAGTGCATCCACCCGTCCGGACCGACCTCTTCTTCGTCCCCTCTTATACCGCTTAGGAAAAAGCTCTCTGCCTCCAAATCCCTGTTGCATAATGCTTTTGCCGTTTTTTCGGGCAGCACGCTGTCGGTCATCACCGAGATATACAGCTTTTGTTGAATTGTATTTACATCGATCTGAATTTTCCCTCTCTGGGAGATTCTGATACTAAAATTTATCATATGACAGATGATCATATTAAAATCCGGCTCACAAAGCATTGCGCTTACACCCTCATATATAGGCGAATTACTGTTATATGTTATCTGCAGCCCCAATGGACGTAGCGCATCTCGGAGAGAGGAAACCACTGTTTCCAATATGGCGTTGACCTCACACAGACGTGTTCTCGTGTTTTTTATCCCGTTTACAATGCGCAAAAATTCGCTTATGTGCTGCTGAGCACGAATAATTCGGTTGCTCTTGTTCTTTATCAGCTCGGATATTCCCTTTTTTCCGCTTTCAGTCGACAAAACGCTTAACTGGCACAATAGCGATTCGGTAAGCTCAGAGTTAAGCCTCATTAGCTCGTTAATGCGGTTCTGCAGAGCTGCGGACAAGCTCCTCAAACTTATTAAGCAGCAATCGTCCCCTCTATAAACAAACGCTCCATAAAGAGCGGGTAGCTCCATGTTAACCCTTATGGTTTCACCCATCTGCAGCTTTACAATCCGCCGAAAATCGGAGGCAGTCATATGCTTTTTTATACAGGAACCCATTCTTAAGGATATAAGCCTGTTAATACAAAAATCGTTCTTATAGCAGATTTTGTATTCCCTGTCCAATAAAAGCGCAGGGTATGCAAGCTCGTCCGCAAGTCTTTGCAGCTTTTCCCTGCCTCCGTTGAAACGCATATCCTGCATAATTATACCTCCCTTGTTGCCATTATAAACAGATTAGCATATTTTGTCGAAAATTACAACATCTATTAAATAAAATATCGCCCCTCAGTAAGGAGCGATGTTTTAATTTATTTAATTTTTGCTTTTTTTAAAGGTTGTCTCGTTTCTTAATCTCGCTGCTTTGCTTTATCAGCGCTTCAAGCGCCTGTCTGTCGCAGCTCTTTATCGCGTCTCTGTAATCGACAAGATTTTTTATCAGAATATCTATCTCATTACACAGGTTTTCCCGATTCTGTAAAAAAAGCTCCGTCCATAGCTTTTCGTCTGCGGTGGCAACCCGGGAAACGTCCATATAGCTTCCCGCCGAGAAGCCCTTTCTGCTTGTACAGGAAGGAGATTTTACATATGCGCCCGCAAGCACATGGGGTAACTGGGAGGTAAAGGCAATCATTTTATCATGCTGTTCCGGCTCGGTTACGGTTATCGAGCGAATTTTTATCACCTCTGCCAGCTCCTTCATTGCCATAATCGCTCTTTGGGTAGTCCTTTCGGTCGGGGTGATTATATAACTTGCTCCCTCAAAAAGGGCTCTGTCCGTATTAAAATAGCCTCCTCTTTCCTTTCCCGCCATAGGATGCCCACCTATGAACTCAAGCCCGTGCTCTAAGCATATTTTCTCGCATTCCGCCGTAATCCGGGTCTTTACGCCGCAAACATCGCTGACCATCACCCCTTCTCCGATCAGGTGAGCATTCTCCTCCAAGAAGGAGAGCGTAGCTGCCGGAGGAAGGGCAATAATAACAAGCTCTGTATATAATTTGCCTTTTTTATCCCATGCTTTGTCTATCGCACCATCTTTTAATGCTGTTTGCAGGACGCTTTGGTTGCGGTTCCATCCGATTACGGTAATGCAGGAATTGCTTTTAACTGCCTTTGCCATGGAGCCGCCTATCAGACCAAGACCTATTATAGCTATGCTTTTCATTTTTTTTATCCCAATCCCTTGCCGAGTGCGTCGGCTATTTTTTTAATGCTATTAACCGCAGAAACAAACATCTCGGGTGTAAGCGATTGCGCTCCGTCGCAAAGTGCTTTTGCGGGATTATTGTGTACCTCAATAATCAGCCCGTCCGCTCCGGCCGCAACCGCTGCCATGGAAAGCGGTTCGACCAGCCAGGGAAGTCCGGCGGCATGAGACGGGTCAATAAATACGGGCAGGTGGGACAGCTTCTTCAAAATCGGAATCGCCGAAATATCCAGTGTGTTCCGGGTCTTTGTCTCGAAGGTGCGTATGCCCCTCTCGCACAGAATTATCTGCTCGTTTCCGCTTGCCATAATATATTCGGCGCTCATTAGCAGCTCCTCGATTGTGCTGGAGAGCCCTCTTTTGAGCATTATGGGACGATTCTGCTTTCCCAGCTCCTTGAGCAGCTCAAAGTTCTGCATATTTCTTGCTCCGACCTGAATAATATCCACATCGTCAAACAACTTAAGCTGGGAGGCAGACATAACCTCGCTTATAATCGGAAGTCCTGTTCTGTTTCTCGCTTTTCTTAACAGCTCAAGCCCGTCAGCACCCATTCCCTGAAATGCATATGGAGAGGTTCTGGGCTTAAACGCACCGCCCCTGAGTATAGCCGCTCCCGAGCCCTTTACCGCTTCCGCCACCTCGATAACCTGTTCCTCGCTCTCCACCGAGCAGGGTCCGGCTATCAGCGTTACCTGTCCGTCTCCGATTTTTAAACCGTTATCAAGTGTTATTACCGTATCATCAGGATGAAACTTGCGGTTCGCCTTTTTATAAGGCTCCTGTACACGCTTAACCTCCTGTACAATGTCCTGCGCTCTGACCGAATCCTCGTCCACAGCGGAGGTGTCTCCGATAAGCCCGAGCACAACGCTGTCATGTCCTACCGAAACATGAACTCCCACACCGTATTTTTGCTCAAGATATGACTTAAACGCCGTTATTTCCCCTTCTTTTTTGTTGCTTTTTAGTACAATAATCACTTCTTTTTCCCCTTCCGTTAGATAAAATTGTGTAAAAAAATTCGGAGCCCACTGATGTGAGCTCCGATTAATTCCTTTTATAATATAACAGGAAATCAGACATATTCACAGCAGCGTTTACTACATGGCGAAAAGACCGCATAATAATAGCGGCCGCCGTAATAATAGTAATTTCTTCTCGCTGCTGTCATTTTTGTTGCCTTTCTTTTATTCTTCGTCCTCGTCCTCATCGTCTGCTTCGGATTCGTCGTCTGCTTCGGATTCGTCGTCGTCGGATACCTCTGATTCATCTGTTTCCGATTCTACCTCAGACTGGGCTTCCGTCGAATCTACACTTGTAGTAGCCGGTGTAGAATCTCTGTTCTCAAGAACTGTATGAACTACATAAAGGGTAAGTACAAGCACCGTAAACAATATGGCAAGAATGGTTGTAATTCTATTAAGCCTTTGCTCTTTTGTCTTGCTCTGGTTTTTCCCGAGAAACGAATCGGAAGTGCCGCCGCTTATTGCGCCGCCAAGACCTTTTCTTCTGCTGCGCTGCAGCATTATTACAAATATAAGAATAACTCCGATAAGCAGAAGCAATCCGCCGATAATATATTCAAGTGGGTTCATTTTTTATATATCCTCCGAAATTTGTACCTTCTTTTTTAGCGCATATCTTCCTGCAATATGCCGCATATGCCATATTATCACAGCTTTGAGTATTTTGCAAGAGTAATTTTCTTTTTTTGAAAAATTTAATGTCTCGTACACACTTTATTCGTCTTGATCTTTTCTTTGAGCTATCTCCTTTGCCCTTCTCGCCTTCTTTATTCTCTTAATCCCTCGCAATATGGCGGTGGCTATGGAAAACAGAACATAAAACGCCACTACTGCGCCGAAGATAATCAGAATCACCCGCATGGTCTTTCCGAACAAAAAGCTCCTTACACGGCTTGCCGTTGACAATAGCCCGCTTGCGTCCACAGAGCTTTGTGCTATAAGGCTTACACTCCCCAGCTCCTCTCCGTTATAGGACAAGAAAAGTGTTCCCACCACCTGTCCCTTGCTGACCGGAGCGTCAATCATATCGATTATAGCTCCGTTGTGCTCCCCTTTATAAACTCTTTCGCTATCGTAAACTATTTTTCGTTCGATGCTATCCAAGTCTACACTTTTATTAACCAGTCTTTCCAGCTTTTGCTGCGGAACAACCGCCACATGGTCAAAGCTCTTTCCCATAGCAACCCTTAGCTCTCCGACAAGCTGATTCTCTTCCGCAAGCGTCTGATAACCAAACGACCCCATGGTCCAAGGAATAAGCTCCTTCATATCTGCATATGCGTTGCCTTCTCCAAACGACCTTGTGCCGTCGGTGTTGCGTATCTCTCCGCTCGCCTCCATAACCGCAATTATATATGTGAGTCCGTCCTTTTCCACTGCGGTTATCAACGCATAATCCTCGTTGTCGGTACGCTGACCGGCTATAATGCCTATCGCTTGATTGTTTTTGTAGGTTCCGATAAGAGAATCGGATAGCAGATAGTTCTTAGCATGTATAGTGCTTGCGTTGTTAAAGCGCATAGAAGGTCGGTTAGCGCTGTTCAATAAATCGTTGTATTTGTAAAAGGCGGCGGCGATTAACGCCACGTCGGACACAGTGGTTACCATGCTGCTCTGATCCAGCCCTACGGCATTTAAGAAAAAGCTGTTTCTTGCTCCTATTTCCTCCGCCTTTTTATTCATTAGCTCCACGAAGGCACCTATCCCACCGCCCAGCAGCTCGTTGGCGCAGTAATAAGCAAGTGCGTTGCAGGCGTCGTTTGCGTTGCCGACAAGCGATGCGCCTATAAGATCCTCGGCGGTAAAGCTGTTCCCGGCGGAAAGCCCCAATCTGGGTGCGCTTTTATCCCCAAGGCTGCCGATTCCGCTCAGCGCTCCCTCGGTTACGGTAACGCTCTGCGTTTTTTTGTCTATTCCGAACTCGGAGAACAAATCACTCACAATCATCATGGTAACAAGCTTGGTTGCGGCAGTGGGTGCAATCGTTTCATCCGCACGGTTCGAATACAGAACCTGCCCGCTCTCAATGTTGTAAACAACTATTGCGTTATTCGAGCTTATTTGTGGATATAGCTCCTGCGCAGCTGCGCTTGTTGCAAAAAGAGAAAGCATTAAGAGCACAGCGACAAAGACTACCGTCAGCTTTGTAGCCGTTTTCTTGGGTTTTTTTAGAATCATTAAGAGCTGTCCTCCTACTGGTGCTTATATCGAGGCAAAATAAGCCCTGGCTGCGATTATATCCTCTTTAATCTGCTCTCTCAGCAAATCGAGAGAGGAAAACCTTATTTCGTTTCTTATCCTCTTTTTGAGCTTAATTCTTACCGATTGATTATACAAATCTCCGCAAAAATCAAAAAGGTGGGTCTCGCATACAGGTCTTGTGCCGTTCTTTGATACGGTGGGGCGGGTTCCGATATTGGCGATACCCTTGTATTCCTTGCCCTTTGCCTCGCAAACCACCGCATAAACTCCATATGCGGGAACTATGCGATACTCGGGAAACACCTGATTTATGGTGGGAAACCCTAACCCTCTGCCTATCTGTCTTCCCTGTACAACCGGCAGTGTAAAGCCGTACGGTCTGCCAAGGAGCTGCTCCGCACGCTCTGCATCCCCTTCTCCTATAAGTCGTCTGATTTGGGTAGAGCTGACCGGCTGCCCTTCGCTGTAAACCGCCGGTACTATAACGCATTCCGCGCCCTTATCGGCAAGCAGCCGCTTAAGCAGCTCTGCATTGCCCGCTCTGTTTTTCCCGAACCTGAAGTCATATCCGCAGATGACAGTCTCTGCATTGAACCTTTTTATCAAAATATATTCCGTAAACTCCTCGGGGGTGAGAACGCACAGCTCCTCGAAATCGGCAAAATATATGTTTTTTGCTCCCGCCTCGGCAAGCAGCCGCATTTTGTCCTCGGTTCCTGTAATATACTTAACAACTCCGCCCGTAAAGACATTCTTTGGGTTCTCGGCAAAGGTAAAAACTATGCCGTCCTGTCCTTTTTTCTCGGAGTGCTCCGCAAGCGTATTAATCAAAAGGCGGTGACCGATATGAACACCGTCAAAATTACCTATGGAAATCACCGTTTTATTCAGTATAGGCAGATTAAGGTCGGTTATTATATTCATGTCGCCGTTTTTTCCTCATTGTTTTGCCGTGTAGCACTTTATATATTACATTTAATATAGCCTTTTTTTTGCATTTTGTCAACTTGAAGCGGAATAATTTTCTGGCTATCGACAAAAATAAGCATAGACGAAAAAAGCGAGGTATTGCAATGATTGACGGAAAATTCGGCGTTGTGGTAATGGCGGGCGGCTTCGGAAGCCGTCTTGCTCCGATGACAAACAGCAGACCCAAGCCGCTGCTGCCGGTATACAACCGCAGCGCGTTCGAGCGTATACTGGACTTGCTTGGGGACAACGGCTTCTCCGAAGCTGCGGTAACAACGATGTATCTGCCCGATCAGCTTGAAAAAATCACGCACGAAAAGGTAAGGCTCACCTTCTTCCGAGAGGATAAGCCTAAGGGGAGCGCAGGTGCGGTCAGAGCCTTGTATGAGCGATTAGCCGATACTGTTCTTATAATATCGGGGGATTCGGTTTGCGATTTTGACCTTAGAAAGCAGGTAGAGCTGCATAAAAAAAGAAAAAGCAGTGCCACAATGCTGCTCTCCAAAACAAAAACGCCTCAGGAGTTCGGAACGGTGCTAAAAAATCCGGAAACCGGCATAATCACCCGCTTTTTAGAGAAGCCCTCCTGGGCGGACACCCTGTCTAATCTTATCAACACCGGCATTTATATTCTAAACAAAAGTATTATTGAGCTTATACCCGTGGACGGGTTTTTTGACTTCGGTAAGGACTTGTTTCCGTTGATTATGGAAAAAGGCACCCCCATTTATGGAGAGGAGGCAGAAGGAAGCTGGTGCGACATAGGCAGCTTCGGTGAATTTTACAGCTGTAATATGTGCTTGTCCGGCGGGGTGAATATAGCAGGGTCGGGCTGTGAGATAAGCAAGGACGCAAAGATAGCCGGGAGCATTCTGTTTGAGGATGTAAAGGTCGGTTACAGCGAGATAACAAACAGCATTATATGCGAAAACGTAACCGTGGGAAGCGGCTGCGTTATTTCAGAGGGCTGCGTTATCGGCGCAAACAGCGTTATCGGCGACCGTGCTTTCCTCACAAAGGGAGTAAAGGTGGCGGATAACATAAAAATAGGCAGAGGAGCAAGAATAATGGGCAATGTTTTTTTCAGCACCGCTTCACGGCATTTGTTCGGGGATGAGGGTATATCCGGTATTTACGGCAGAGAGGTTGACGGCGAGCTGTGCTTTAAGCTGGGGCAGGGTCTATGCGTGCTGGGAAAGCCCGCACGCATAGGCGTTATGAGCGACGGCAGCCAAATAGGGAATCTGCTTGCAGACAGCGTAAAAACGGGCGTTCACAACGGCGGCGGGTATATGCTTGAGCTGGAGGAGGGTTTTTTGGAGCTTGCTGCATTTGCTCCTCGGGAATACAGCCTTGACTGCTGTGTTTTTATTTCCGTAAAAGGAGGCGGTTCAGGGGATTACAGAGCAGACATTTATATGCTCGAACAAAACGGGCTGTTCTTTTCCCACGAGAAGCAGAGAAAAATCGAGAACGCCATGCGTGAAAAGCCGCCCGTACCCGAAATTATATACAAGCCCAGGGCTCTGACGGGAGAGGACAGAATAAAGTTCCGTTATTGCCTTTATCTCCAAGCACTGGCGGGACCGCTCAGGGGCATAAGAGCAGCGGCAGGAGGGGACGAGGAGCGGGCGAACTTCTTTTTCTCCAATGCAAGGGAGCTGGGTGCGGATACCGAGATGCCAAAACACACAGAGGAGCTTGACAGAGACATTTTTTTATTTGACGGACGGGATTTAAGCGCCCTGAGCGCAAAAAAAAGGGAGCTTTCCTACTGGCAGCTCTTTATGCTTGCGGCTCAAAGCGGAGGACGCAATGAGCTGTATCTTCCTCAATCCACTCCGGAGGGAGCCGAGGTTTTCCTCAGACAGACCGGGCTTACCCTGCATTTCTACAACGACAGTGAGAGCGATATTAGAAAAAAAGCCTTTGATACCCATTTTGCGCACGATAATGTGCTGCTTGCTCTGCTGGTATGCCGTTATCTTCGGGAAAACAACGTTACCCTTGATCAGGCGGCGGTGACTCTGCCCCCGCTGTTTATCCGCAGTCTGGATATTGAGGTGGACGAGGAGGAAAAAGCGGACATTATCGGCTCCCTCGCTTCCGAATGCGAGGACTGCTCAAGAGGAGTGCGGATTCACACCGAAAAGGGCAGCGTTGCCGTGTTTCCCCGTGCGGACGGCGGCTTCAGAGTGCTTGCCGAAGCGGTAAGCTCCGAGTCTGCCGAGGAATTATGCGACTTTGCGGAGAAAAAAATAAAAAAAGGGAGCGAATAAGTATTGGGCGGGTTTTCCCGCCAAAAATCTATTCAATATGTTATTCCTATAAGGGGTAGCTCACTAGCGATTTTAAGCGAAGTAAGCATATATTCATAAGCTTCACCTTGACAGTAATCATCATAAATTGTGTAAACTATATTCATGCTCTGAAAAAAATCATCGCCTGTAATATCATTTTTCCAGTTACAATCCATTCGTGCACCTTTACCTCCCATCGAGTTCATGATTGAAGAATGCAAAACGAATTCCGGTATTTTATATTTGTTTGCTTTCACTGAGCGATAAAGGCAGTTGTTTTCTTCTAAAAAAACATCGGTTATATGCTCACTAATATATTTGTTTGCAAGGTCTTCTGTAAATATATTTTCAAAATAATCTGTCATTTCCTTTATTGTCATAAAGTTTTCAATTTTTTCGTAAGTAGTTCCTTTTTTTTGGATTGTAACTTTATTCCCTTCTTCTAAAACAGTGTCGTTGCCGGATAATATCTTATTGATTTTTTCTGCATTTCCGACAAATAAATGATAGAAATACTGAAGTTCAGGTATATACCATTCGCCAGTATGTTCATCGAGCTGCCAGCCATATCCGTTTGAGAAACAGAATTTAAACGTATGCTTTACGTAGTCGCTTGCATTATCCACTGAGAAGACAACAACTTCAGCAATATTGTCGTTTTTACTTGTTATTTGCAGGCTTTCGCAAGAAAAACTCCGGCTGGAACAAAATTCTTCTTCAAGTACAAATAACTCTCCGTCAATATACTTATATAAAGGAATGTCCCCGGAAAAAAAGTAGTCATCAAGTGACTTTGTTTCGCCTAATAGTCTTTCTGTATATTTTCTGGTAAATACTTTTTCGAAATAGGCTAATAAATCATCTTTTGTCTTGGCAAAATCTGAATTTACCTTATAATAATTAAATCCCGAAGCGTCCTGTTTTTTAGACGAGTAGTCTGCATAATAAGTTTCTCCATGGAATATTTTTTCGGTAATTATGCAACGTTCTACTGTTTTAATTAACTCTTGTCTTAAATCCTCGTTTTCGATAATCTCCCCGTAAATTGAGTAAGTAATTAACTCAATCGGTTCTTTTTCGTCTGAGGAGTTATTTTGCGAAATGTCTTCAGAAAATTCTATTATACTGTCTTCTTTTATTTCGCTTTCTTCATCAGAGAGCGTCTCTTCTGATGAATAGGCATTGTTTTGCTGCGAAATCTCTTCCGAAACCTCTTGATAAGATTCCTCCGCTTGATTAATTTTTTCTTGATTACAGGCTGCAAGAAAACAAAAAATCATTGCAGACAATATTATTATAAATCTTTTTTTCATTTTGATAATCTCCTTCGCAGTTTATCCTTAACATAATAATGGAGAATAAAGCTCAAATTGTTTCAATCGCAAAAAATTAAGGGCGAGTTTTCTCGCCCAAAAAATAATTACTATAGAGTTACGGCGTAATTTCTTGCTTCCTTAGCCCGACACTCCTTGTTAAAACTTTTTCTTTCTTCAGCTTGTAGAAAAGAATTTATACTTTCCTACAATTGGTAGCGGAGAATTTGCATAGCAAATTCTCTTTAGCCCGCCGCACAGCGGCGGGATTTTATTCCACTCCCGCTATGGCAAACATATATTCATTGCTCCCCGGGAAGTTTATGGCGAATTTCTTTATCGGGATACCGTTTACTCTTCCAAAAAACCGTTCTCCGTCCGTAACCGAGAAGTTGAGGAAATCAGAAAGCCCCTTTCCCGTAAGCTTTACATAGGCTTCCTTTCTTACCCAGATGCGGACAAAGCGAAGCGGGTCGCCGTCCCCTTCCCGTACATAATCGGCTTCCTCCTCTGTAAAAAAGCGTTCGGCTAAAGCGATATAATCGGTTTTGTTCTCTGTATTAAAGCGTTCGAGATGCTCCCCGTCTATACCTATCGGCATATCCGAAAGAACGCAAAGCATAATCTGACCGGTTGTGGTAACCGACAAATGCTTGTCCGTTTCGGTGCCGACAATATAGGGCTTGCCCTTATTGTTATAAAGAATCTCCGCCTTATCGTTCTCAAGGTAATCCTTTATCGCTTTTTCTATTGCGGCATGCCGCTTCTCTTTTTCCGGATTGTTCTCCAGAACAAAGGTTTTTATCGCCATATCTCTTTTGCCTTTCCTTTTTTATGCCGAAGCTGTATTCCGGCAATTAATCTTTTGTGATTTCCGTTTCTTCCGGATTTGTTTCCTCTGATTCTTCTGCTTCCGCTTCTATTATCGGCTCTTCTTCCTCCGCCTTGACCCGTGCAAAGCCGACTATCGCCGCCTGACCTCCGGTTCTCATGACAATAACTCCTCCGGCGGCTCTTCCGTATACCGGAATCTCGTCCACCTTGGTCCTTATTATTATGCCGCTGTCGGTGATGAGCATAATTTCGTCCTCCGGCTGAACAATTGCGATTCCCGCAAGCGGTCCGGTTCTCTCGCTTATCCTGTGGCAGATAAGCCCCTTACCGCCCCTGTTCTGAACCGTAAACTCGTCTATTTCGCTTCTCTTTCCGAAGCCGCTCTCGGTAACGGTTATAATTTTTGTTTCGGTTTCGTTATAATCCTTGGGGATAACGGCGCTTCCCACGATATAATCATCCCCTGCAAGCCTCATAGCACGGACACCTCTCGCCTGTCTTCCCATCACCCGCACATCCGACTCGTTAAAACGGATAGACAAGCCCTTGCTTGTGGCGGCTATAATCTGCTCTGAGCCTGTTGTCTTCATCACATAGAGCAGCTCGTCGCCCTCGTCAAGGGTAACCGCATAAAGTCCCGCGGTGCGGCGGGTACGGTAGGACATAAGGGAAACCCGCTTGATTACTCCGTGCTTGGTGAGGAGAACAAGATTCTCGTCCTCCGTAAACTCGGTTACCGGAATTATTGCGGTTATCTTTTCCCCTTCGTCCAAGGAAAGCACGTTTACAAGGTTTGTCCCCTTGGCGGTTCTTCCGCTCTCCGGTATCTCATAGCATTTCTTCCTGTACATTCTGCCCCGATTTGAGAACATGAGCAGATAGTCATGGCTGTGGGATATAATTACATCCTCGACAAAATCCTCCTCCTTGGTTGACATTGCCGTAATGCCCTTTCCTCCCCGTCTCTGAGCCTGATAGGTCTCGGAGGGCAGCCGCTTTATATATCCGGCATGAGTTACCGTGATAACACAGCTCTCCCGCTCAATAAGATCCTCCAGCAGAATCTCGTTTTCAACCTCCTCGATATCGGTACGCCGCTCGTCTCCGTACTTCTTTTTTATATCCAAAAGGTCGTTCTTTATAATCTCGTTTATTTTGCTCCTGTCCGCAAGTATTCCCTTAAGCTCGTCAATCAGAGCGTAAAGAGAAGCCAGCCTCTCTTCTATTTTCTTTCTTTCAAGACCGGACAGTCTGCCCAGCGTCATTTCCACAATAGCCTGAGCCTGAATCTCTGTAAGCCCGAACCTTGCTATAAGGTTCTCCTTGGATTCGGAGATGTTTGCGCTTGCACGAATAATGCTTATAACCTCGTCGATATTGTCAATGGCTATCTTAAGACCCTCATAGACGTGCGCCTCCCGCTCCGCTTTTTCAAGCTCAAACCTTGTGCGGCGGGTGATAACCTCCTCCTGATGACGAATATAATGCCGCAAAACCTCTTTCAGGTTAAGCACCTTCGGCTCCCCGTTTACCAGGGCAAGCATATTTATGGCGCAGGTGTCCTGAAGCTGTGAGTACTTGTACAACAGATTAAGCACAACCTGCGGGTTTGCGTCCTTTTTTACCTCTATCACTATACGCATTCCCTTGCGTCCCGATTCGTTGCGTATATCGGAAATGCCTTCTATGCGCTTATTCTTTACAAGGGAAACCATATTATCCAGCAGCAAAGAGCGGTTGACCTGATAGGGAATCTCGGTAACAATAATGCTTGTTCTGCCGTGCTTTTCCTCAAAGTGCGCCTTTGCTCTGACCTTTACCCGTCCTCTGCCGGTCATATATGCTTCATATATGCCGGCGGTACCGTAAATAGTTCCGTAGGTCGGGAAATCCGGTCCCTTTACATACGGGAACAGCTCCTGAACCTCACATTCCGGATTATCCATAAGAAAAACGGTTGCGTCGATTACCTCCCCCAGGTTATGGGGCGGTATGTTGGTTGCCATACCCACCGCAATTCCTATGGAGCCGTTTACCAAAAGGTTGGGAAATCGGGAGGGCAGCACCTGCGGCTCCTTGCGCGTGTTGTCGAAGTTGGGGGAAAAGTCCACCACGTTTTTTTCTATATCCACCAGCATTTCGTTTGAAAGGCGGGACATTCTCGCCTCGGTGTAACGGTATGCGGCCGCACCGTCTCCGTCTATGTTGCCGAAGTTTCCATGACCCTCCACAAGCATATACCGCAGAGAAAAAGGCTGCGCCATTCGTACCATGGTATCATAAACGGCGGTGTCCCCGTGCGGGTGATACCTACCGAGAACATTACCGACCGTGGTCGCCGATTTACGGAAGGGCTTTTCATAGGTGAGCTTGTCCTCGTGCATTGCATACAGAATCCGGCGGTGCACCGGCTTCAAGCCGTCCCGAACATCCGGTAATGCCCGCCCGACAATAACGGACATCGCATACTCAATATATGCGGTCTTTATCTCCTTTTCGATACCTACATTGCGTATTGTCTGCTCCTCGTGAGAGCTGTAATCATATTCGTTATGGTGTGCCATTTACAACTCTCCTTTATATATCCAAATTGGTTACATATTTTGCGTTAGCCTGAATAAACTCACGGCGGGGCTCTACCTTATCCCCCATAAGCACCGAGAAGAGGGAATCCGCCTCATAGGCGTCCTCAATGGAAATCTTTTTCAGAATCCTTTTTTCCGGATCCATTGTGGTATCCCAGAGCTGCTCCTTGTCCATCTCTCCGAGACCCTTGTATCTCTCGGCGTTTGCGTTTCCGCCCAGCTCCTCCATATATCTGTCCCTTTCCGCATCCGAAAAGGCATATCTCTCCTGCTTTCCCTTATATACCTTGTATAGAGGAGGTGTTGCCGCATATATATGTCCGTTTTCTATCAACGGACGCATATGGCGGAAGAAAAAGGTCAAAAGCAGCGTTTTTATATGAGAGCCGTCCACATCTGCATCCGCCATTAAAATAATTTTTCCGTATCTGAGCTTGGTTATATCGAACTCGGAGCCAATACCCGTTCCTAAGGCAAGGATTATGGGGGTAATCTGGGTGGAGGCATATATTCTGTCCAGCCTGCTTTTCTCGACGTTTAGAATCTTTCCTCTCAAAGGCAATATCGCCTGAAACTGGCTGTCTCTTCCGTCCTTTGCGGTGCCGCCCGCCGAATCTCCCTCCACCAAATACAGCTCGGTGTATTCCATTCTGCGCTCGTTGCAATCGGCAAGCTTACTGGGGAGCGAGGAGCTCTCCAGCAGACCCTTGCGTCTTGTAAGCTCCCGTGCTTTTTTTGCCGCTTCTCTTGCTCTTGATGCGGAAATTGCCTTTTCTAAAACACTGCGGGCGCAAAGAGGGTTCTCTTCGAAGTAAATAGAAAGCTTCTCGTTCAACATGCTTTCCACAAGCGTTCTTATCTCGCTGTTGCCCAGCTTTGCCTTGGTCTGCGACTCAAACTGCGCATCCTCCAGCTTAACGCTGACAATGGCGGTTATTCCTTCTCTAACATCCTCGCCCGATAGCTTTTCGTCGCTCTTTAGTATGTTGTATTTTTTTCCGTAATCGTTGAGCACCTTGGTAATGGCGGATTTGAACCCGGTTTCGTGAGTTCCTCCGTCTATTGTGTGCATATTGTTTGCAAAAGACAGTATCGTCTCGTTATAGGAATCATTGTACTGCAAGGCGACCTCGGCAACCGAGGAGCCCTTTGCTCCGCTCACATAAATGACCTCTTCGTGGAGCACCTCCGCCGCTTTTTTCTTGTTTATATACTCAACGAAGCTCTTTATTCCGCCCTCATACAAAAATATTTTTTCCTGCGGGCTATCCTCCCTCAAATCCACAAGAGATATGCAAACCCCCGCATTAAGGAAGGCCTGCTCCCTCAGTCTTGAGGAAACCATTTCCTTTTCAAACTCCACCGTCTCAAATATATTGTCATCCGGGTAGAATTTTACCGTGAGCCCCTGACGGTCGGTGGGTCCTACCTTCCTGAACGCCTCCGCTACATTCCCGTATTCAAAGATAATGGAATACTCATATCCATCCCGGCAATTGGTTACTTCCATACGCTTAGAGAGCGCATTAACCACGGACGCTCCGACTCCGTGCAGACCGCCCGCTATTTTATATCCTCCGCCACCAAACTTACCGCCTGCATGAAGAACGGTAAAAATTACTTGAAGGGTGGGTAAATCCAGCTTGGGATGCATTCCGGCGGGAACACCTCTGCCGTTATCCTCTACTGTTATACTGTTGTCCGTATTAATAGAGACCTTTATTTTGTCACAATAACCGGCAAGTGCTTCGTCAATGGAATTATCCACTATTTCATATATTAAGTGGTGCAAGCCCTTTGCCGAGGTGGTGCCGATATACATCCCCGGTCTTTTTCTTACCGCTTCAAGCCCTTCCAAAACCTGTATTTGACTGTCCTCATATGCCTGTTTGTTCATTTCATTCATAGTTATGCGCGCTTTCCTTTTCTACTCTTTTTTTTAACGACGAAACCGAATTCTGTGTAATATATACGCTCTCGCACAGCTTATTCTCGACAAGCACAAAGCTCTTCGGGAGGTCGTCGCACAGATTAACAATCCTTTTTTTATCCTGAAGCTCTGCCAAGAAGCCTTTTGTAGGTCCGGATACCGTTGTCAAATCAATATCAAATATCCCTATAATTTCTTCTTTCAAGACGCTTTCGTTTTTTCCTAAATGCAGGAACATTTTCCGTCCTCCACATATATTTTGTTTTTACTGTCCAGCTCCGCAAAAAAATCCTTCTCGCAGCCTGTCAATATAACCTGCTTTTCCGCCATTTTTTCCAATATATATTTTTTTCTGCCGCTATCCAGCTCGCTCAGTATGTCGTCCAGTAAAAAAACGGGGTATTCACCGGTGAGCTTCTTTGACAATTCCCCTTCGGCAAGCTTTAATGACAAAACGGCGGAGCGTTGCTGTCCTTGAGAGGCAAAAATCCTTGCGTTTTTTTCGTTTATATAAATCAAAAAGTCATCCTTATGCGGTCCGTAAAGGGTAATTCCCTTTTGTGCTTCCTGTTCTTTTTTACTTCTGAACAGATTCCTGTAGCTGTTTCTTATTACCTCTGCTTCCTCTAAGCGGTCTCCGGCCTGAGAATTGTATTCAAGCCTTATATTTTCCTCTCCCTCGGTCATATCACTTAAAAAGGTAGCCGCTTCGTTCTGCAATAAACAGATATACTTTTTTCTGTTTAGGGTTATCTGAGCGGCAAGAGAGCTCAGCTTATCGTTATAAACCTCCAACAGCTCTGGAGAAAAGCTCTTTGTCTTAAGCAGAGCGTTTTTTTGTACAAGCGTTCTGTTATATTGGCTGATTGTTCCCACATACCGCGGAAAGGACTGGCATATTGCCAGGTCCACAAACCTTCTCCGACCCTCGGGAGAGCCCTTGACAAGATTAAGATGGTCAGGAGTGAAAATCACCGCTCTGAACAGTCCTAAATATTCAGAGAGCTTTAAAATCTGTGCTCCGTTGCGAAAAATCTGTTTTTTTGTGTTTTTCTCCAGCCTTATTCCTAATTTTTGCTTTGCGTTTTTGTCCTCAAACTCAATCTCAAAGAAGGAAAAGTCCTGTCCGAACCTTATAAAATCCTTATCCTTTCCTCCTCTGAAGCTCTTTCCTGCGGCAAACAAAAACACTGCCTCTAAAATATTGGTTTTTCCTGCGGCGTTATCTCCATAGATTATATTTATGCCGTCCGAAAAACAAATCTCTTCCTTTTTTATATTTTTAAAATCATTTACTCTTAAAGAAAGTAGTCTCATAAAAAATATACTAATCCTTAAGCCTGCAAGGCAATACTAAATATGTATAGCTGCTGCCTTCCTTTTTCTTTGCGGGGCTTATAACCATTGACATTAAGGGAGTGGACATGGATATAATTATATACTCATCCCTGCAGGCACGCAGTGCGTCCAAAAGATAACGACTGTTGAACCCTATCTCTATATCTTCGCCTTCTTTTTCTGTTTTTATATTATCGTTTACCCTTCCGTATTGGGTAGAGCAGGAAATATCCAATATATTTTCTTTAAAGCTGCACTTTAACGGTGTTTTCAGCTTCTCGTCAACCAACAGTGAGGCTCTGGATGCGCTTTCTATGAAGTCCTCTGTATTCAGCTTTACGGTGATTTTGCTTTGCTTAGGTATCGCACGATTATAATCAAGGAACTCTCCCTCTAATAATCGGGAGAAAAATATAATATCATTTACCTTGAATATTATATATTTGCTGGTAAACTCAACCACAACCATTTCCTCGCTTTCCTCGAGGAGCTTAGACAACTCGGTTAGCGTCTTTCCCGGAACCACAAACGAATAGCTGCTCTTATTATCTCCAAAAATCGCGTTTTTTTCTTCTCTTAACGCAAGCCTGTAATTATCAAGAGCCACCACCGTTAAATTGTTATTTTCTATTTTAAACAGCTCTCCCGTTAGAATAGGTCTTGCATCCGTTTGTGCAACCGCAAAATGTGTTGTGGCTATAATGTCCTTTAATAGACTCTGGCTGATGGAAAAGCTCTTATCTCCCCCTAACTCCGGAAGACTTGGAAAGGCCTCCGCAGCAAGTCCGTGTATAGAAAAATCACTCATTCCTCCGCTTATTCGAACAATGTTTTTTTCGTCTGCTTCAAAGGCGATCTCACAATCGGGGAAGTTCCTTATAATAGCGCTTATTTTCTGTGCATTAAGAATAACCGAGCCGTCCTCCTTTGGATATACGGGTGCCGATGTTTTAACCCCCTTCTCCAAATCATAACCACACACGGTCAACAAATTATCTTCCAAGGAAAAAAGCAGGCCTTCCAGTGCCGGCAAAGTGCTTTTTGTGGAGGTTGCGGAAAGTGCAGGCATTATTAGGGAGAGCAAAGTTTTTTTATCGGAGGTGAAGTTTATTGCCATTTTTTCAAACAAGTCCTTTCTTAAAAACAGGTTTTTAAAGAAAAAAAGTAATAATTATTTATAAGGGAATTAGTAGTATTATTATTAGTATACTCGGTGTATTTGTGGAAAAGCACAACCTGACCTTTTATACTGTGGGAAAATAGAATTTATGAGCGTTAACAAGCTGTGTAAAATTATGTGGAAAACAGCTATTAATAAGAGGCTATCCTCTGAGCTCCTCAATTATCTGATTTATCTCTCGTTCAAACTGAACATCGTTTTTTATTTTTTTCTCAATAACGGTAATAGAATTATAAACGGTGGTATGATCCTTTTTATCAAAAATTCTCGCTATGCTTTTTTGAGAAAGAGAGGTAAGCTGGCGGGTAAGATAAATAGCTATATGCCTTGGATATGCAATATCCGCACTTCTTTTCTGGCTCTTAAGAGCCTCCTTTGAAATACCGTATCGCTTGGTTACATAGGTGAATATTTTCTCGGTTATGTTGTTGGAGCTCTCCGATTTTTTAAGAAAATCACCCAGAACCGTGCGAGCCATATCTATATTTATATTTTCTCCGCTTATAAGGCTGTGCGCCTTCAGCTTTTTTAAGGAGCCCTCTATTTGTCGGATGTTTATCTTTATGTTTTCGGCGAGATACAATAAAACATCGTTTGGAATTTCAAGCCCCATATCCGCTGTTTTTCGTTTAAAAATAGCAACCCGCAGCTCAAGATCGGGCGGCTGTATATCAGCAACCAGCCCCATTTCAAACCGGGATTTCAGCCTGTCCTCAAGGTTGTTAATTTCCCTCGGATGACAGTCGGAGGCTAGGATAATCTGCTTGTTCTGCTTAAAAAGGGTGTCAAATGTATGAAAAAACTCCTCCTGAATGGCAAACTTGTTTGCAAGAAACTGAATATCATCCACAAGCAAAACATCAAGATTTCTGTATTTTTCCCTAAAAGCGACCGGTTTTTTTTGCGCAAGGGAATCAATAAGCTCGTTGGTAAATTCCTCTCCGGTGCAATAAAGAATCTCATAATCCGCAAAATTGCTCCTTATTTCGTTTACGATAGCAAACAGCAGATGGGTTTTTCCCAGCCCGGAGGGACCATAAAGAAAAAGAGGGTTGTTAAGCTCAGCAGGTCTTCTTGCCACCGCAAGGCTGGTAACCTGTGCAAGCTCGTTTGATTTGCCCACCACAAAGTTCTCAAACGTATATGTAGGGTTAAAGCGCTGCTTGTATGCGCTAATGTCCTCCTCGGTGCCTTCCTCCGTATTCGGTTCCGGTCTGAGAGATTCCTCACTCTCCGCCGAGATTATTTTGACCTCTATATCAAACCCGAGAACACCGCACAGCTTATCTCTGAGAACGGATATATATTTTTTTTCAAGAATGTTCTTTTTAAAGTCGGACGGAGCAAGCAGCACCGCCTGCCTCTCATCCAAAGAAAACAAGCTGAGCTGCTCAAACCACAGGCTCATTGTCGTACTGCTAAAAATATCTGACAGCTCGTTCTTAAGACTGTCAAGTATGGAATTGTACTCTTTATCTGCCATTAACTCACTTCGCTTATATTAATATATATATGTAGCTATACTATAGCACAAAAACGGCAAAAAGAAAAGGGTTTTGCTAAAAAAAAGAAGGAAAAAGACCCCGCCCGGCGCAGATGCGGCAAAAAAAGAAAACAAAATACTTGACATTGCCTTATATTTGTGTATATAATAAATGTTGACTTTTATGGAAGCGGGGTTTTACGGTTAACTCATGCACCGTAGGGTAAAAAATCAACAATATATAAGGTTATAGTTTCGGGGAGGTGCATATAATATGCTCAGGACATACCAGCCTAAGAAAAGGCAAAGAAAAAAAGAGCACGGCTTCAGAAAAAGAATGGCCACATCCAACGGAAGAAAGGTGCTCAAGAGAAGAAGAACAAAAGGCAGAATCCGCCTAACCTATTGATAAACTCATATTTGCAATATGCTAAAAAATTGCGGCATGCAAAAATGTGTTAAGCGCATAATGCATTTCTTTGAGTGCATTATGCCTTCTTGTGCTTAAAGAAGATTTTGGAATGAAAAAAACAAAAAAAATTCAGTCTTTAAAAGAAAATCACCTGTTCCAGAAGGTCTATAAAAGAGGAAAAAGCTATATATCGGGTACGGTGGTGCTTTATGTTTTGAAGAATTACGACAGGTATAATACCCTGGTCGGAATAACCGTAATAAAAAACAGAGGCAACGCCGTTGTACGGAACAGAATCAGAAGAAAAATAAAAGAAGCATACAGAGCCGTTCATCCGTTCGTAAGGGATGGGTTTCTTATAGTGATTGTTGCAAAAAAATCCTGTGCGGACGCAGATTTTTCGGTTATTCAAAAGGATGTTCATGCGTTATTTAAGAAGGCGTCCCTCTATAACGAAAAAAATGAAACCTCAAATAAATGCAACGGCATACAAAAAAACCGGAGCAACAGGTGATGAAAAGATTCTTTATTTTTCTTGTTCGCCTATATCAGCGACATATTTCGCCCTACAGGGCGAGCAGCTGCCGCTTCAGACCTACCTGCTCACAGTATGCGATAGAAGCGCTTGAAAAAAGGGGGGTGGCAGCGGGTCTGTTGCTCACCGCTTATCGTATTTTTCGCTGTAATCCCTTTTGCAGGGGCGGTTATGATCCCGTGCCTGAGGGGAAAAGGTCAAAACACAGAAAAATTAAATAAAAAAGCCGCAAGCGCCGACTGCGCGCGGATTAATCATAACAAAAGTCGGGGAAACGGATCTTAAAATGGAATGGATTAATATACCCTTTGGTTATCTGATGAAGTTATGCCTTGCTATCTCGAGCAATTATTATATTTTAGCATTATTTTTCTTTGCGGTTATAATGCAGATTGTTTTAATTCCTCTCGGAATTAAGCAGCATAAGAGCCAGGTTATGCAGCGGAAGCTGCGACCCAAGGAAATGGCAATCAGAAAGAAATATGCAGGAAGAAAGGACAAGGCCACTCAACAAAAAATGCAGCTTGAGGTACAGGAGATGTATAGGAACGAGGGGTATAATCAACTCTCCGGATGCCTTCCTATGCTTATTCAGCTGCCCATTATTTTGATTTTGTTCGGAATAGTAAGGAACCCGATTTCCTATTCCTCCACCGAGGAGATGAAGAATCAGCTGCAAAGCGGAGCGCTTTATAAAGAAGCCATTGCAATAGTAGAGCAGTATAAGCATGAGGACGCAATCGTAAAGGAAGAGGGCGAGGACTACAACGGATATGTTGACGAGCTGAACAAGGTCTTAACCGAGCTCGGCGCAAAGCTGAACACGGAGACAAACGAATACGAATATAACCATGACCAGAGAAAGGTTGAGCTCTCCCTTACTAAGATAATAACAGAGGACAGGGATTATTTTACCGAGCTTGCGGCAGAGCATAATCTTTCTTTGCAGAGCGGAGAGAACACGGAGCTTGGCTTCTCGGACGAGCAGAGAGAAGCGCTTCCAAACTTTACCTTTTTTGGGGATACTCTTTTGAACATTCCTCGTTTTGGAGACATTACCAGCTTTAATCTAAGGCTTATTCACCTTATTCCTCTGCTTATTTTTATAACCAGCTATTTCGGAGGAGTTATAAACCGCAAGTATATGGGAGCGCCTGCGGGTGCGGACGGCAACCCCATGGGCGGCGGGAAGTTTATGGAGTGGGGAATGCCCGTACTAAGCACGGTCTTCTCGTTTTCGTTTCCTGCGGCAATCGGCGTTTACTGGATTTGGCGAACCATAACGGGAGCGGTGCAGCCAATTGTTTTGAACCGCTTCTATCCGATGCCGGTTATAACAAAGGAAGACCTTGATGCTGCGGAAAAGGAAGCAAAAAAGAAGAAAAAGAAAAAGGTTATAACAATAGAGGTAGACGAGGACGACGACAGCTACAGGGATATTGAGGTAAACGGAAACCAATACTCGGGCAAGAAACAAAGCACGGGCGGAGGCTCCGAAAAAACCGGCAAAAAGAATACCGGAAAGAGCAAGACCTTTACCGTCAATAATGTGGAGATGCTTTCGGCGGATGACGACGATAATGAGGGCGAAAGCGAAAACAAATAAAAACAGTCGGCAACCCGGAAAAGAGATAAGCAGGAAACAGCGTGGAGGTTAGCGTGAAGAATTCCGGCAAAAGAGGTACATCAGAGCGTACCTCCACGAATTTTTCATCAATATTTGTGCCCGAAAGGGTGTGGAGGTTATTATGATAAAAGAATTTATAGCTACGGGAAAAACAGTCGAGGACGCTGTTGCTGCAGGTGCGGCAGAGTTGGGCAGAGCTGTGGACAAGGTAAGCGTTGAGGTTCTTGAGGAAGCGAGAAAGGGAATTCTCGGAATCGGAGCCTCGGACGCTAAGGTAAGGGTCTATATAGAGAACACCCCCTCCGTTATCGCAGAGGAGTTTGTGCAGACACTGCTGAAGAATATTGATATTGAAGCAAAGGTAACCGTTGAAACGGAGGACGAAGAAGGAGCTCTTATTTCGATAAGCGGAGACAATTTAGGTCTTTTGATTGGCAGGCACGGGGACGTGCTGGATTCTCTGCAATATCTTGCTACCCTCGCAGCCAACAAGAAGGTGGACAAGTTTTATCGCATAACAATAGACATAGAGAACTATCGAGAGAAGCGGGCACAGACCTTAAAGACGCTTGCAAGGCGTATGTCCGACAAGGTGTTGAAATATAAAAAGAGCTTTTCTCTGGAGCCCATGAACGCATACGAGAGAAGAATAATACATTCCGAATGTCAGAAGATACAGGGGGTTACCACCTATTCAATCGGAGACGGTACAGAAAGAAAAATTGTCGTAACCCTTGAGGGAAAGAGAAAATAATCAAAAAAAAGCGACGGCACTCCGTAAAATTTTGTGTAAATTGATTTTCCCTCGAAACAAAAATAAAAATAATAACAGGTTTTGCGTTAGTAAAACGTAGGATAGGATTCGCTCTTATTA
>CAZGJQ010000005.1:24411-39970 GCA_964525815.1 uncultured Oscillospiraceae bacterium | reverse complement strand
CTCGTCCTCGTCAATGGTCAGGAGTATCTCGTTGCCGTCATCATCCGTATTGATTTTTAGAATAACATATTCGTCGTCCTCGCCCTCAAACGGAATCAAGGCGATATACTTGTTGCCGTCAAGCTCGAGATTGCCCAGCAGCTCAAACTGGCTCTCGTTACCTTCCTCATCGGTAAGAGTAAAAACATCATACTCAAAGTCGTCGTTCTTTCCGGCCATAGCTCAATCCCTCCCGAACAATCTTCTTGCTTTTTGCGTACTCATTTTACAACACTTTGCGCAAAAAGTCAAGTATTTTTTACCCCAATATCCACCTTTTTATCGACAAATTGCACAAATCGCCTGCATTTTTAGGCATTTTCTTACAAAATGCTTCATATAACGCCGGGCGATTGACTTTTTTGTCCTGCGGCTTTATAATTGTATAGAGTAAAATAATAATGCTTGATGCTGCAAAAAAAGGCGGTAAAATATGTCATCTGCTCCGAGAATATTCGTTACTCAAAACAGCATTTTTGATGGAAAGGTCAGTATAAAGGGAAGCGACCAGAAGCACCTTGTCAAGGTGCTGAGATTGGGCTTGGGCGACCGGGTTATAATTTGTGATATGCACCGCACCGAATATGACGGAAGGATATCCGAGGTTGCTCCCGACAGCGTTGAGATAACGCTCGGCGCAGGTAAAAGGAGTGCCGGTGAATTCCCGTTCAGGGTCTCGCTGTTTCAGGGGATTCCCAAGGGAGACAAGCTGGAGACCATTACCCAAAAGGCGGTGGAGTTAGGCATTTTTTCGGTTATTCCCGTTCTTTGCGAACGCAGCATTTCCCGTCCGGACAACAGAGCCGCTGAAAGAAAAACACAGAGATTAAACAAAATATCATCCGCAGCAGCTTCACAATGCGGACGGGGAATAATACCTACGGTTATGCCTCCCGTAAGCTTTTTGGACGCCTGCTCCGAAATGCAAAAATCCGACCTGTTCTTTGTCTGCTACGAGGACACGGGCACACTGTATATCAAGGACTTCCTCGCCGAAAAAAAGCCGGAGAGCATCTCCTTTCTTATCGGACCGGAGGGTGGGCTTTCTGCAGGTGAAATAACGATATGCCGGGAGCTTAACATCCCCCTTATCGGACTGGGCAAACGGATACTGAGGACGGAAACTGCAAGCGGCTTTGTGCTTGCGGCAATCAGTATTCTAAACGAGCACTAAGGAGTATTATAGCTTATAAATACCTTATAACAAAACACCTTTTAGCTTTATGCCCATAAAACAAAGCATAAATATAGTAGAATTTGTAAAATTGCGCAAAGCGCTATTGCTTTTTATATAAAAATAATGTAAAATATGTTGTAAAGTCGGGAGATATGAGCCTGTATTATAGCGTCGGCGGCAGTACACAGCGATCTGCCTTTATGCCACATAAAAACAACACGGTCAAGCTCCCGCTTCCGGCAATTATACCGGGGAAAGGAATGTTTAGTATGAGCAATAAACTCTTTCAGGGGCTTATTTATCAGATGAAGGAGGCTGTTGATCGTAATATCGGTATTATAGACGATAAGGGCGTTATCATAGCCTGTAGCCAGCTTACCCGTATCGGGGAGCCCCGCAGAGAGATACTTGAGGAGGTTTCCTATACCTTTGATACTATAGTGTGGGACGGCTACACCTATCGCCCCATCGGTTCGCACGCCCGTATTGAGTTTATTGTTTTTGTGGAGGGACAGGACGAAACGGCAAAAAGCATTTCCTCTCTTCTTTCTATATCCTTTTCTAATATAAAAACCCTATATGACGAGAAGTACGACAAGACCAATTTTATCAAAAACATAATACTGGACAATATTCTTCCGGGCGATATTTACATCAAGTCCAAGGAGCTGCACTTCGACAGCGAGGTCAGCCGTATTGTCTATCTTGTGCGCTTCAGGGACAAGAGCGATGTTGTACCCTTTGACATTATTCAGAATATGTTCCCGGACAAGGGACGGGATTATGTCATAAGCGTGGGCGAGAGTGATATTGTGCTGGTCAAGGAGCTTAAAACGGCTTCCGACAATAAAAACATCGAGTCGTTTGCCAAAAACATTGTGGACACGGTATCCTCTGAGTTTTATATGAAGGTCGCCGTAGGTATAGGCACCATGGTAACCAGCATTAAGGAGCTTGCTCGCTCCTACAAGGACGCACAGGTCGCTCTTGAGGTTGGTAAGGTGTTTGATACCGAGAAGAGCATAATAAACTACGAGAGCCTCGGTATAGGAAGGCTTATTTATCAGCTACCCACAACCCTTTGCGAGATGTTCTTGCAGGAGGTGTTCAAGAGAGGCTCCTTGGAGAGCCTTGACCGGGAAACCCTTATGACCATACAGGCGTTTTTTGACAATAACCTCAATGTATCCGAGACCTCCAGGAAGTTATTCGTACACCGTAACACCCTTGTCTACCGTCTCGAGAAAATAAAAAAGCTTACCGGGCTGGATTTGAGGGAGTTTGATCATGCGATAACCTTTAAGGTTGCGCTCATGGTTAAAAAGTATATAAAGAGCAAGCCCACCAATTTTTGAGGAAAATAAAAACACATGATAGAATTCATAAACGTTTCGATGGTGTATCCAAACGGCACCGTCGCGCTTAAAAATGTAAATTTAAAGATAGAAGACGGTGAGTTTGTATTCATTGTCGGGCAGTCCGGAGCCGGCAAGACTACGCTCACCAAGTTGCTTTTGCGTGAGGAAAAAATATCGGAGGGCAAGCTGCATGTCAACGGCTATTGTCTCGAGAGGATAAGAGAGCGCAAGGTTCCTTATTTACGTCGGACAATGGGGGTTGTGTTTCAGGACTTCCGGCTTTTTGATAATAAAACAGCGTATGAAAATGTTGCATTTGCAATGCGGGTTATAGGGGAAAAGCCTTCCCTTATACGCAAGCGTGTGCCTTTCTTTTTAAATGTTGTAAATTTATCCGATAAATACGACAACTTTCCGGACGAGCTATCGGGAGGCGAAAAGCAAAGGGTTGCGTTTGCACGGGCTCTGGTAAACAACCCGCAGATTATTATTGCGGACGAGCCTACCGGAAACATTGACCAGGACATGGCCGGTGATATAATGGAGCTGTTGATGAAGATAAACAGACTGGGGAAGACGGTTATTGTGGTTACCCATGACCTGGACATAGTCTCCAGATACAAAAAGCGGGTAATAACTATAAACAACGGAGTGGTCGCCTCCGACAGAATAGGAGGCGTGTTCGCAAATGAAGAAGCTTAGCACCGCTCTATACCAGCTCGGGCAGGGCTTTATCGGCGTGTTCCGAAACGGAGTGATGTCCACCGCATCCATGCTTGTTTTGGTTTCCTGTATGCTTATTGTGGGAACCTTTTATATGGTTATAGACAACATAGACAGGAACCTAAAATCAATAGACAGTATTAACATAATAAATATTTTTCTTCCCGATGAGCTGGAGGATGAGCAGGTTAAGGATATAGAAACGCAAATAACGAATATATCCGATGAACTCGGAAACATAGAGGACTGGCGCAGCTATTCAAAGGACGAGAATCTTGCACGCTATAAGGAGCGCTCGGGGGTCAACGCCGATTTCCTTGATTTCTACAACGAAACAAACAACCCTCTTCCCGCAAGCATAGAGATTCATTTTACCAGCTTCTCCAGCCCGGAGTTCAACATGGACGATGTTTATAAGCTGAAGAACCGTCTTGAAGCAATCGACCTGCTCTCCAACGAGAATATAAAAGAAAACATTGAGCTGTATAACAAGGTTACCGGACTCAACAACACCCTTACCCTTGTGGCGGCATGGATGATGGCGATTCTGCTTGTCGTGTCTCTGTTTGTAATAATGAACACCATAAAGCTGGGGCTGCATGCAAGACGAAACGAAATCACCTTTATGCGATATTGCGGAGCGACCAAGTCCTTTATACGAACTCCTTATATAATCGAGGGTATTATTATCGGAATAATATCGGCTGGTATCGCTCTGGGGCTGCAATACTATATCTATGAGTATATAATTGCAGACGCCATGCAGGGGGGCGCCGGCTCGGTAGTGGACTCAATCGAAAGTGTTACCGCCTTGAACCTTGCTCCGTTCACCGATTATTTGGAGCTGCTTATCGCCGCCTTCCTCGGCATGGGCTTCTTTGCGGGAGTGATTTCAAGCACCATTTCAATTAAAAAGCACCTTAAGGTATAAAAGGCCCTAAAATCTCTCTACCTTCATTACCCGAAGGGATGTTCATAAACATAAAAAGAAAGGACAGGATAAAAGGTGAGCTTATATAAAAAAATAATATCATTATCATTCTGTTTGATATTTGTTTTTTGCTCCTTTGCTGTGGTTATTCCGCAGGACACCGAAGCAAGGACCTTGACGCAGGTGGAAGCCGACATAAGAGAATGCGAGGCGCTGCTTGCCTCACTTCAAAACGAAAAAGCCGCACTGTCCGGTCAAATAAAAGAGCTGGACAAGGCAGCGAACCTAACAGCCGAACAGCTTAATGTATACATACAGGAAATCGAATATCTCGAAACCGAGGTTGAGCTTACCGAGGAAACCATTCAGGCGTTTGTAATGAAGCTGTCCGAAATAGAAGTTTCTATTCTCATTGAGGAAGAGAATCTTTTATATTATCAGCAGCTGTATGCCTCCATAGTACGCTATTCGTTTATGCAGGGAGATATTAGTATTTTTGAGCTTTTGTTTGAATCAGAGAGCTTCTCAGATTTCCTGACAAGAGTGGATAACATTAATTATTTTTTGAAGTACACCGATTCCGTAATGGAATCTATTACAAGCACCAAGAACGATCTCGAGATAATAAAAGCGAACCATCAGACAGCCAAGTCCAAATTGGATGAATATAAAAGTGACCTTGAGGAAAAGATTAGTGCATTGGATGTTAAGAGGAGCGAGGCGGACAGCAAGGCGTCCTCCTTAGGCACCAGCCTATCCAAGGTGCAGGGTGATTATATCTCAACCAGCTCTCTGATTGAGCAAACTAAATCAAAAATAACCGCACTTAGAAAAGAACGGCAGGAGATTCTGGATGCTGACAAGAATTTTATTTGGCCCGTAAAAACCACTAATTATTATGTTTCCAGCGTTTACGGCTGGAGAAGAAACCCGTTCGACAGTAGCCAGATGCAGTTTCATAACGGGCTCGATATTGCCTGTGCGCACGGTGTTCCCATTATCGCCTCCAAGGGTGGAACGGTTACGAGGAGCGAGCATGCCGCCGGTTGGGGAAATGTTGTGGTTGTGTATCACGGAAACGGAATCTCCACCCTTTATGCTCATGCGAGCAGCAGGGTTGCGAGAGTCGGAGATACTGTCAAGCAGGGGGATGTAATAGCCTATGTCGGCACCACAGGCTCCTCCACCGGAAACCATCTGCATATTTCCTTCATCATAAACGGCGCTTATGAAGACCCGGCAAAATACCTTCCCAAGGGTTATTTCTAATCGTTTTAATAATATAAGGAACTGCTCATTACCGAAAGGAATGAATTTTATTGAAAAAGCGTTTTTCTATCGCAAGCTGTATTGTAATTGTATTTTTGTTTTGTGCGGCAACATTTTTAATAACCGCCGTTGCTTTTCAGACACAGCGCGACAGCCGTCTTGACGAGCTGCAAGACAAGGCCGACTTCTATGACAAGCTTTTTGATGTTTATAATCGGGTTAACGACAGCTTTTTAAAAGAAACGGAAAAAAAGGATCTTGAATATACTTATCTGAGCGCTTACATTAACAGCTTGGATGACCCCTATTCCGTTTATCTTACCGAAGAGGAGATGAAGGCGTATCTCGCCGATTCGGAGGGTAATATGGTGGGAATAGGCGTACATGCCGCCTATGATAGCGAATCAGAGGGTATTTATATAACCGGAGTAATGCCGGACTCTCCCGCCTTCCGTGCCGGAATGCAAACAGGTGATATTATTGTTCAGGTCGAGGATATAATCGTTTCTCAGGACTCATATTATACCGCCATAAACGCAGTTAAGGGAGCCGAGGGTGAGCCCGTAAGCCTTGTTGTAAAACGGGACGGCAAGCTCTTCGGTCTTGAAATCGTCCGAGCCGCAATTGAAAGCGAGAGCGTTATTTTTGAAAAAATAGACAATGAAGGCGGACATATAGCATATATTTCTATCATAGAGTTTGACGGACACACGGCAGAGATGTTCGAGAACGCATTGAAGAGAGCTGAGGAGGAGGGCTGCGACAGGTATATTTTTGATGTCAGAAACAATCCGGGCGGCGACCTTAACGCCATTGTATCAGTGCTTGACCTTCTGCTTCCCGAGGGGCCGATTATAAATATTGTTGACAAGAACGGAAAGGTTACCTCCGAGGAATCGGATAAGGACTTCCTTGACGCACCTATGGTTGTGCTAATCAACGGCTATACCGCATCGGCTGCCGAGCTTTTTACGGCCGCGCTGCGGGATTACGAGCTGGCGGAGATAGTGGGTACCACCACCTTCGGAAAGGGTACGATGCAAACCGTAACCACCCTGCCGGACGGCAGCGGACTAAAGCTTTCCACCTATTATTACAACCCTCCCTACGGCGATAATTACCATGGTGTAGGAGTTTCCCCGGATGTGGAAACAATAATGCCCAAGGAGCTTATGGAACGCTTTTATCTCCTCACAAACGAGGAGGACAATCAGCTGCAAAAGGCTATTGAAATCATTATAGATAAATAACCGACTTTTTATAATAAATAAAGGAGATTTTTTTATATGTCCAAGCAAATAATACTATCAAACGAAGGTCTTAAAAAACTACAGGACGAGCTGGAGCATCTGAAAACGGTAAAGCGTAAGGAAATCGCTCAGGCTATTCAGAAGGCTCGTTCCTTCGGTGATTTGTCCGAGAACAGCGAATATGACGAGGCAAAGAACGAGCAGGCTGAGATAGAGGGCAGAATAGTTCATCTTGAGGAAATGCTTAAATATGCTATTGTTCTTGATGACAAGGATCTCGGAACAGATAAAGTCAATGTCGGAAATAAAGTAACTGTTCACTGTATAGATACCGACGAGCAAACCGAATATAAAATCGTCAGCTCCACCGAGGCTGACCCTTTATCCTTCTGCATATCGGATGAGAGCCCTCTCGGAAGAGCGCTCTTGGGGCAGAAGATAGGAGCCAGCATAAATGTGGAAACTCCCTCGGGAGTATTGAAATATACGGTATCCGCAATATCCAAATAAAAGGACTTTTTTTAAGAATAAGTAAAGGAATGACACCCATAATGAGCGAAAAGGAAACAAACGGTCAGGGACAGGAAAACAACGAGAATATAAGCGAGGAAAATCTCAGCGAAATACTTAAGATAAGGCGGCAGAAGCTCTCCGACCTTGATACCACGGGGAAAAATCCGTTTACCGCCGTTAAATATGATTTGACCGACCGTGTTAAGGACATAAAGGATAATTTTGAGCAGTACGAGGAAAAGGATGTTTCGCTTGCGGGAAGAATAATGAGCAGGCGGGATATGGGAAAGGCCAACTTCATCGACATAATGGACGAGAGCGGCAGGATACAGGTCTATATACGCATAAACGACATCGGCGAGGAAGCGTTTACGGAATACCGCAAGTGGGACATCGGCGATATTATCGGGCTGAAGGGCTTTGTATTCAGAACCCGCAGAGGCGAGATTTCGGTTCATGCAAAGGAGCTTGTCCTTCTGGCAAAATCCCTGCTTCCCCTTCCCGAGAAGTGGCACGGATTAAGAGACCAGGATCTTCGTTACCGTCAGAGATATGTTGATTTGATTGTTAATCCTGATGTTAAGGATGCTTTTATTAAGCGTTCGCAAATAATAGCCGAGATAAGAAATTATCTCAACAGCGCCTCCTTCCTTGAGGTTGAAACACCTATGCTACACAATATGGCGGGAGGTGCAAACGCCCGTCCCTTTATAACTCATCATAACTCGCTGGACATAGACCTTTACCTTCGCATTGCGCTAGAGCTGCATTTAAAAAGACTTATAGTCGGAGGGTTTGAGCGGGTGTATGAGATAGGTAGAGTGTTCAGAAACGAGGGTATGGATACCCGCCATAACCCCGAGTTTACCATGCTGGAGCTCTATCAGGCGTACACAGATTATAACGGAATGATGGACTTAACCGAGGATTTGATTCGCTCGGTTGCCAAGAAGGTGCTGGGCACAACCAATATTTCCTACGGCGGCGTGGAAATAGATTTGGACAGTCCCTTCCAAAGAGTTTCTATGGCACAGGCGGTAAAGCAGGAGTGCGGGGTTGATTTCTATTCGGTAGAGGATGACGAAGCGGCAATAGCTCTTGCAAAAGAGCATGGTGTTCACTACGAGTCGCATCATAAAAAAGGTGATATTCTTAACTTATTCTTTGAAAAATATGTGGAGGAAAAGCTTATTCAGCCTACCTTTATAATGAATCATCCGGTGGAGATCAGTCCGCTTGCAAAGCGAATGCCGGATAATCCGGATTATACCGAGAGGTTTGAGCTCTTTATCACAGGCAGAGAAATTGCCAACGCCTTCTCCGAGCTTAACGACCCGATTGACCAGAGAGTGCGCTTTGAGGCGCAGGCGGCGAAAAAAGCAAAGGGGGACGATGAGGCAAACGAGGTTGACGAGGATTTCCTTAACGCTCTCGAATACGGTATGCCCCCTACCGGCGGCTTGGGAATCGGCATAGACAGGCTTGTTATGCTGCTTACCGACGCGGCCTCCATAAGGGATGTTCTGCTGTTCCCCACAATGAAACCGGAGAATAAATAACAAAGGCTTTATAAAAGGGGTTAGTTATGGAAAAAAAAGAAAGGCTCAGCTTCAAGCAGTGGTGCGAGCATATCTGGTATTATAACAAGTGGATGATAATATTAGGCAGTGCGGTTGTTATATTGATTGTTGTCGGAACTATCCAGCTTCTTACCCGCAACGAGGGCGATGTTAGCTTTCTTTACACCGGGAAATCCACAATAACCGTTAAAGGAACAAAGCAGCTTGAGGAAACCGTAAAGGGTCTGATTGAGGATTACAACGGTGACGGTGTAATCGCCGTAGACTATCTTGAGCTTACCGCTCTTGCCGGAGAAGCAAGCGGGGTTATTATCGACGCCGATACAAACGCAAATATACTCAGGCGGTTTGAGACCGAGGTTCGTGCGGGAGACAGCGTTATTTATCTTCTTGACGAATACTACTATAATCGGATTGTGGATATAGGTGTCCTCGCCAAGCTCTCGGATGTATTGTATGAAAAGGACATTCCGGAAGCCGCAATAGACGAGTACGGCGTATATATTGGGGACTTGGATATATATAAAACACCGGGGTTCAGGGAGCTTCCCGAGAACACCGTGCTGTGCATACGCCGCTCTCCCGAGCAGGATGAGATTACCTACGGAAGAAATGTGGAGGTTTATACGGCAAACAAGCTGTGCTTCATAGAGCTGATAACCTACAGACATTCCGAATAAATAAATGTTGCAAAAACAGTTAAAATGTGCTAAAATTTATCTTTGTATAAACAAATCGGTTAATAAAATTTCGGAGGACTACTTTAATGAGCAGTTTCAACAGGAAACAGCAGAAAAAAACCCTTATTTTTACGATTATACTTTGCATTGCGGTGCTTAGTGCGGGTGTTTTTGTCACGGTTTCGCATTATCTAAACAGGAACAGTCTTTTTAAGGATCAGGGCTTTGCAAAAGCGATAGCGGATGTTCTGGACATAAGACCCAATGCGATTACACAGGAAATGCTGGACGAATACGAGAGCTTGATTTATTTTTGCAACATAGGCATGACCGAGGACTTCTCCTCGTCTTATGCGGTTCCCTATGTTATACTCGGCAAAAAGGAATATACCGATTACAGTCTTAAGCAGGCTGAAAAGGCGGCCGAAGCAGTTGAGGAGACCGCAAGCGACCTCGAGGACGAGGAAGCTCCGGACGATTATATAATGGTTCCGTTTATTATAGACAAGGCAGATGACCTCAGCCTTTTCAGGAATCTCCGGATTCTGTCCGCCTTTGATTCCCAATCCATATTAAGCATGTATCAGAACACAAACCTGATTTCCGCATACGCACAGTATTATCCTACCATAAGCGCCATTGATTTTAATACCGTTATGCGGGAAATGTCCATAACGGATCTGACCTCCCTCTCTCAGCTTGCCGCTCTGGACAAGCTTGAGGTGTTGGCACTGGAGTATACCGGGCTTAAGAAGCTTGACGGACTGGATAGCTTCCCCAATCTTACCGGCTTGGAAATTGCGGGAACAAGCATAAAGAGTCTTGAGGGAATAGAAAAGGCGGAAAAGCTGGAGACCATTATGATGGGTAACCTCGGTATAAGCGACCTTTCACCTCTTTCCTCGCTCAAGAACCTCAAAACACTCGATGTCGAGGGCAACGAATTGACCGACCTGTCGGCAATATCCGGACTTGTTACTCTCGAGAAGCTCTCGGCAACCAATAACAAGCTAAAGAATCTCGATGAGCTGTCCGAGCTTGTTAATCTTGAAATCTTGACCGTAGTCAAAAACGAAATCGAGGATATTAGCGGAATAGCTAACTGTGTCAAGCTGGAGACCCTCTATCTCTCGGAAAATAAGTTTGAGGATTTGGACACACTTGAGAGCCTTACCGCTCTTAAGACGCTTTCCAGCAACAATGGAAAAATATCCGACATAAGCGGTGTTGCCAACAGCGTTAAGCTTGAGACCGTAGACCTAAGCGAAAACGAAATCGAGGATATTAGCGCTCTGGAGAGCTGCACTGCGCTCACCTCTCTCAATTTGAGCAAAAACAAGGTTAAGGATATTGAGGCGGTAAGTAAAATGACCGAGCTTAAGACCCTTACCCTAAATGATAACGAAATTACTGATATGCTTCCGGTAAAGGGACTTAATAATCTTACCAACCTCAACCTTGCAAATAATAAGATAACCAGCCTTGAGGGTATGGAGGATGCCTTTGAGGAGGATATTACCATAACCATTAACCTTACTGACAATGAAATTGAGGATTGGGAGCCGCTCAGAGGATATGAAAACGCCACTGTAACGGGTATGCCCGAAGAGGACGACGAGGATGATGAGGACGACACCTCGGAGGAGGAATCCGATGAGGATGAAGAGAATGATGAAAATGAAGAAAGCGACGAAAATGACCAAGAGGAATAAAGGGGGATACTATTATGGCAGATATGCTGGTACGGCTGTATAACCTTAAGGATAATACCAAGGTATACAAGGAGCTGGAGGAAAAGGGAATCAGAATTATTCGCCCCATGACTCCGAACAAGCACAAGGTGCATGATTGGGTTCTCGAGCATTTCCATGTAGGCTGGGCTAATGAGATTGACGCCGCATTCACGAGACACCCCGTTTCCTGCTTTATTGCATATGATGAAAATGAGAAGAAGATTGTAGGGTTTGGAGGATATGACTGCACCTACAAGGCATACTTCGGTCCCACCGGTGTTGATGTTACATACCGCGGCATGGGTATAGGGAAGGCATTGTGCCTGCGCTGTATGGAGGCTCTTCGGGACGAGGGATACGCATATGCCATAATCGGTTCTGCGGGTCCCAAGGACTTCTACAACAAGATTTGCGGCGCTACCGTTATTGAGGAAAGCGAGCCCGGTATTTACAAGGAATTAATCTGATTGAAAGGTAGTTTTTTTATGTCGAATAAATTAAAAGCGGGCATAATCGGGGCAACGGGAATGGTTGGGCAGCGTTTTATTACGCTGATTGCAAATCATCCCTACTTCGAAATAAGCGTTCTTGCTGCGAGCGTCTCATCGAGCGGCAAGCTCTACAAGGATGCTGTCTCGGGACGCTGGAAAATGAGTGAGCCTATCCCGGACAATATCGCAGAAATGACGGTTTTTAACGCTTCGGATATTGAGAGGATTAAGAAGAACGCCGACTTTGTTTTCTGTGCCGTTGAGATGCCTAAGGACGAAATTAGAAGGTTAGAGGAAGCATACGCCAAGGCGGAGCTGCCGGTTGTTTCCAACAACTCCGCTCACCGCTGGACGGACGATGTGCCTATGGTTATTCCGGAGATTAACGGAGACCACTTTACCGTAATAGAGGCGCAAAGGAAGAGATTAGGCACAAAAAAAGGCTTTATAGCGGTAAAGCCGAACTGCTCAATACAGAGCTATGTTCCCGCTCTTCAACCCCTTGTCGAATACGGCATAAAAGCGGTTTCGGTATGCACCTATCAGGCAATTTCTGGTGCGGGAAAGACCTTTGAGACCTTCCCCGATATTGCGGATAATATTATCCCCTTTATCGGAGGCGAGGAGGAAAAGAGCGAGAAGGAACCGCTTAAGATATGGGGCAGCGTTGATGACGGTAAGATTATTTCCGCATCAGCTCCCGCAATTTCGGCACAATGCGTAAGAGTACCTGTAAGCGACGGGCATCTTGCCGCCGTTTCGGTAAGCTTTGATAAAAAGCCCTCCGTTGACGAGATTATAAAAGCATGGGCGGAATACAAGGGTGAGCCGCAGATACTCGGGCTACCTCATGCGCCCGAGCAGTTCATAACCTACATCGACCAGCCCAACCGCCCGCAGACCGCACTCGACCGTGATATTTACAGCGGAATGGGTGTAACCGTGGGCAGGCTTAGAGAGGACAATATATTCGACTATAAGTTTATATGCCTGTCCCACAACACTCTGAGAGGAGCCGCCGGCGGAGCCGTTTTGACTGCGGAGCTGCTTTATAAAAAAGGATATTTTAAATAAAATAAACATAGCAACCAATTATAACCGACAGCGTGCCTTCCGGCACGCTGTTTTTCTGTTTACTTAAGGTTTATTCAAGGTTTTATTGCTATACTTTTTATACAACTTTGGTAAAAAACATGAAAGGAACCAAACTCATATGTACATTCTGAAGAACGCTCTACGTAATATATCCAGAGCAAAGGGCAGAAACATTCTTATCAGTATTATAGTATTTGTGATTGCCGTGTCATCCTGCGTTGCTCTGTCTATACGGCAAGCGGCAAACCGGGTTAAGGAGGATTCACTGTCACAGATGGAGATAACCGCAACCATTTCGGTCGACAGAACCTCAATGATGCAAGGAATGCGGGAGGGAACGGGTACAGAAGGCGGATTTGACCGTTCGGAATTCAGAGACGCTATCGGCGGTGTGAACCAGTTATCACTTGACGAAATGCTTTCATATGCGGAGCTTGATTCGGTAAAGGATTTTTATTATACCCTTACCGTTTCCTTCAACGGAACAGACGATATCGAGCCTGTCCAAAGCGATACGGGCGAGACCGATAATCAGATGGGAAATATCCGCGGTTTAATTAACATGGGCGACTTTACCGTCGTGGGGTATAGCTCGGATATTGCAATGACAGACTTTTTAAACGGTGTTTGTAGTATAACTGAAGGAACTATGTTTACCGAAAAAACCGATGAGATGGTGTGTGTCATTTCGGAGGAGCTCGCTCTTTACAATTCAATCGAAGCGGGAGATATAATTGTCCTTGCAAACCCCAACGATGAAGACGAAATTTACGAACTGACAGTAACGGGAATATACTCCAACAACCGTGCAGCTGATTCGGAGCTCTCGCCTGCGGGAGGTTTTTTCACATCAACAGATCCCGCTAATTATATTTATACAAGCTATAACACGCTTAAGGCTATTACTACAGTATTAAGCCAAAGCATAGATATGGACGATGCAGAAGCAATGACAACCGCATTAAGAGAGCAAATATCCGGCACCTATTTATTTGCCACGCTTGAAGATTACGAGGCTTTTGAAGCTCTGGCAAGAAAAGCTGGATTATCCGAGCAATACAGGATTTCCTCCACCGATGCGGAAACCTTTCAAAATAGTTTGTTGCCTCTTGAAAATACAAGTAAGTTTTCTGTTTACTTCTTAATGGTAGTGTTGATTATTGGAGGAATTATCCTTGTTGTGTTGAATATATTCAATATACGCGAACGCAAATACGAGATAGGGGTGCTGACCGCTATCGGAATGAAAAAACCTAAGGTCGCCATGCAGTTTATTACCGAAATTTTTGCCGTTACCATAGCAGCTGTAATCATCGGTACCGTAGCCGGTGCGATCGTATCGGTACCGGTCGGCAACAAGCTGCTTGAGATGCAAGTCGAAGCGCAGGAGCAAAATGCCGCTTCTCAGGAGCAGGCATTCGGACGGCAGACCGGAGCAAGAGCTAACTTTCCCGATAACCTTGTTAATGCAAATCCTGCCTCAACAACCGAATATATATCGGAAATAAGCGGAGCTACCGACTGGGTGGTAATTCTACAGTTGTTTACTCTCGGTATATTTCTGACGATAGTGGCAAGCTTTTCTGCCGTAGGCTTTATAATGAGATACGAACCGCTGAAGATTCTGTCTAACAGAGATTAGGAGAAAAATGATGGCTTTACTTAAATTAGAAAATTTAACCTTCGCTTACGATACCAAAAATGTGCTGAAAAATGTAAATTTTGAATTTGAGCCTGGGAAAATATATGCTGTTGTGGGGAGATCGGGTGCCGGAAAGACCACATTATTATCTCTTCTTTCGGGGCTTGCTACCCCGAATCAGGGCGACATCCTTTACAAGGGAAAAAGTATTAAGGAGCTGAACAAATACGATTTCAGAAGAAAATGCGTCGGTGTTGTTTTTCAGAGCTTTAATCTGCTTACCAATCTTACCGCTGCCGAAAACGTAATACTCTCCATGGATATATCCGGCGTAAAAAAAACGGATAAGGATAAGTTCTCCTCCGAGCTCCTAAAAAAAGTAGGACTTAATGAGGACGAAACCCGCAGACGCATTCTCAAGCTGTCCGGTGGACAGCAGCAGAGGGTTGCGATAGCGAGAGCATTATCCTTTAATCCTGACATAATTCTTGCCGATGAGCCTACCGGTAACCTTGATATAGAAACGCAGGAAGAGATATTGCAAATACTCCGCAAGCTTGCGGACGAGGGTAAATGCATCATACTTGTAACCCACTCGCCTACCGTTGCCGAAAAGGCCGATGTCATGTACAAGCTAAAAAGAGCGATCTGAGCAGAAATAAATATAACCAAAAAGCTGTACAATCGTTCTAACATTATTTTAATATCAAAAAGCTCCGCCGTATACACAGCGGAGTTTTAATTATAATTGTATATTTATAAAACCATCATTAGCTTCTGGAAATTAAGCTCTTTTGTCTTGTTTGATACCGTAAACCAGTCTACTATCGTAAGTATTCCGCATACTCCTAAGGTAAGCAGCTTTAAAACGCCCATACCCGTATCACCCAGCATAAAGCGGTCGATACCGAGAGAACCGACGAAGATTGATACCAACAGAAGTGTGGTGGGATCCTTAAGCTCAACGGCCGAAGCAAGGTTGAACTTAGAATCCTCGGTAGCCATAAGCTTTTCCTTCAAAAAAACAATTTTTTCCGCAGGAAAATATTTTTGGTTTGTCATTATGTACATATCTACT
>CAZGJQ010000005.1:0-24311 GCA_964525815.1 uncultured Oscillospiraceae bacterium | reverse complement strand
TTTTTGAGCATCCATTTTTTAATGCCTCCTAAAATTTTATACAGCATGATAACATGGCGGATTGTTTTTGTCAATATTTTTCGACAATTTTTGATATTTTTTTGAACATCGGCTTATACTATAAAACCATTAAATAATCTGATGAGATAAACAACAAAAACGGCTATTGCTATTACCACAACGGTTATATTAATCTGTTTTCTATATTTTGGAAAAAGGTCACGGTGCAAGGCGAGAAGCACAGCCGATAACAACGGAACGATCATAGGATAGAAGTGAAAAGAACCGATTAAATCAAGTCTGAGCAGACTGAGCAATGACCTTGTGAGACCGCAGGTCGGACAGGGTATTCCGGTAAAGTATCTGAACAGACAACCAATATTAAAATATGCAAGAGCTGAAACGAAAATACCCAAAACAGCAATAATAACAATATGCTTTATAAACAGCTTCACATTGCTTCCCTTCTCCCTGGCTTATCAATATAAACATCGTAATATCGATTGAAAAATCCCGCTTTTTTAAGCGGGACTCTTTAAAATCTTATTTGAACTTACGCTTTCTTGCGGCTTCGCTCTTCTTTTTACGCCGTACACTGGGCTTCTCGTAATGCTCTCTCTTGCGCAGTTCAGCCTGTACTCCGCTCTTAAGATAGGATCGCTTGAATCTGCGAAGAGCACTGTCTATGGTCTCGTTCTCTTTTATTTTTATCTCAGCCATTTATATATCCCTCCCTCCGATTGCATCCGGGGAAAACACGGAACACGCGGTTATTAAAAAATCTAAAAACGGTAGCTGATTCAATATCTCCTAAAAAGTATAAATTAATTAAAAATCAGTATAAAGCCGTTTTATTCGGATTATAATGCTTGCATATCGCCGTTTGTTAATAATACCGACAGATCCTTTATCGGCATTATTATATCAAAAACGACTGATTTTGTCAACAGATTTTTCTACAAAATTCTTCTTTACAGCGCCGCTTTTGCTGTTTCAACAAGCCTTGCGAACGCTTCCTTGTCGCTGACGGCAAGCTCGCTGAGCATCTTACGATTAAGGGTAATCCCGCTCTTTTTTAGCCCGTACATAAGTCTTGAATAATTAATTCCGCATACCTGTGCCTGAGCGGAGATACGGGTAATCCATAAAGAGCGAAAATCTCTCTTCTTTTGCTTTCTGCCCGCAAACGCATAGTTTCCGCTCTTCATTACCGCTTGCTTTGCCATCTTAAAGTGCTTACTCTTCGCACCCCAATAGCCCTTTGCAAGCTTAAGCATCTTCTTCCTTCTTTTCCTTGTTGCAACTGCGCCTTTTACTCTTGCCATTTTTATCACCTAAATCTATTCAACACAAAAATGTGAAGAATAAAGTCCCTTTCTTCTCTGTAAATGTAAATAATCGGTCTGCTCGCTTTAATCGTAGGGCAGTAATCTCTTCAAATCGTCCATACGAGTCTTGCTTACATATCCCGCCTTCCTTAATTGCCTTTTGCGCTTAGGCGTTTTAAGTCCGAGCTTGTGACGGCGTCCCTCATGGTTCATTTTTACTTTTCCGCTTGCGGTGAAGCCGAAGCGCTTTGCCGTCGCTTTGTGTGTTTTCATCTTACCCATTTTTATCGTTTCCTTTCGAAATTATGTTGCTTTTTTCGGTGCCAATATCATAATCATATTTCTTCCGTCAAGCAGGGGCGTCTTTTCTATTGCGCATAGCTCGCCGCAGCCCTCCGCAAAGCGACCGAGCAGTTCCCTGCCCTTCTCGGTATGAGCCATTTCTCTGCCGTAGAATTTCACGAGTACCTTTACCTTGTTTCCCTGATTAAGAAACCGCTTTGCATGGTTAAGCTTGGTGTTGAAATCATGCGTATCTATACGGCACTTCAGTTGAATCTCCTTAAGCTCGACAATCTGCTGCTTCTTCTTAATCTCTTTTGCGTGCTTTTCCTTCTCGAACCTGTACTTGCCGAAATCCATAATTTTACATACCGGGGGCTTTGCCTCCGGCGCAATCTCAACCAAATCAAGGGACACATCGTTAGATAGTCTCAACGCCTGCTCCAGCTTCATTATTCCGAGCTGCTTGCCGTTGTTGTCAATAACGCGAACCTCGCTTGCTCTGATCTCTTCATTAATTAATGTTTTTTTACTGATAGATAGACACCTCCAAAAATATATACAAAAAAACCATGCCGGTAGCATTCTTTGAAAAAAGAAGATTCCCGCACGGTATAATAAATGCAAACAAACAAGCCCATGCATTTGTAATATCTGTGCTATTAACCGCATAGCTGCCCAAAATAAAATTACGGCAGTATGGGTGAGAACCTCGTTCTTCTTCTTTGTACTCAAATATACTACCAAATATTTATTGCTTTGTCAATACCTTTTTTTGTTTCTTTGGCTTTTTGCGTTGCCGGGCATATACTTAAATTAGACAAATAAAGCAGAATCGAAAGGAGAAGAATCATGCCAAGCGTATTTTTAAGCCCTTCCACTCAGGAATATAACATGTATTACGACGGCAGCGGAAGCGAAGAATATTATATGAATTTGATAACGGATTTTATGGAGCCTTACCTTAACGCAAGCGGTATTGAGTTCACTCGGAACGACCCGAACCAAACGGTAGGCGGCTCGGTTAGGCAATCCAACGCAGGTAATTATGACTTTCACCTCGCTCTTCACTCAAACGCGGCGGGCAGCGCAAGATACGGTCAGCAGCGGGGCAGCGATGTTTATTATTACTCGGGCAGCGAGCAGGGAAGGCGGGCGGCGGAGCTTGCTGTTGAGCAGCTCAAGACCATCTATCCCAACCCCGAAAGGGTACGTGCCCTTCCCACAACCAGCCTATATGAGCTGAACAACACCATTGCTCCCGCAATTCTTGTGGAGGTTGCGTATCACGATAATCCGGAGGATGCTGAGTGGATAAAGAACAACCTGACGAATATAGCAAGAGTTCTGTCCCAAGCTACCGCCGAGTACTTAGGCGTTCGATTTGCGGAGCCGTCCGCACCCCAAACAGGTACCGTTGTAACCCAGGGAGGTCGGTTGAACATAAGGAGCAGCCCTTCAATGCAGGGCAGCATAATCGCTCAGATACCCAACGGTCAAACGGTAGAAATCCTTTCTGCGGAGGGCGAGTGGTACAATATCCGGTACAACAGCACCGAGGGTTATGTTTTTGGGCAGTATATAATAGTGCAGGGCTGAATGACGGCGTTACAAAGCAAGGGGTGCGTTTTTGCGCACCCCTGATTTTATTCGTTATACAGCTCGTCCTTTTTATCGGTATCCTCGGAGGCGGAGTCCGCAGAGGGCGGATTCTCGCTTTCCTGCATTGCTTGCTCGGTGCTCTCCGTCAACGGGACAAGCGTCTCATCCTCCTCGTAATAATCCTCTCCAAAGAAGCGGTAATTCGGTCTGATTCCCCGTTTTCTTCCTATTATTAGATATACAGCAAGCATAATCAACGCCGTAACCGCAAGGATTATACCCCAGAACAGCCCGGGCGTTCGATACTTGAACACTATTTCATTCTCCCCTGCCCCGCATTCCACTGCCATAAATCCATAGGTAGCCGGTAGAACCTCTTTTTCCTCTCCGTTTACGGTAACGCTCCAGCCGTCCTTGTAAAGCAAGTTCAAGCCGTCCTCGTACGGAACGCTGAAAAAGACCACATTAGGAGAATCAAGCGTTATTACGGAGGTGAAGCGATTACTATTAAACTCAAAGCTGTCGCTCGACATAGCCCTACGTTCCTCAACCGATGCCTCATAGGTTGAGGTGTTCGCTAACCTGTAATTATCGTCGTTATACTTCACCTCGTTCATGAAGGCGGAATAGTAATCCGCTTTATCATCCGGGACCACAAGATAGGTACAGAGCAGCGCATGCCTTGAGGATTTGGGTACTCTCTCAAACTCGGTTTCGGTCATAAACTCGGTATAAGCAAACCCCATCGGGAGATAATTCTCGTTTATATATATATCAAAACCGTTTTGCTCGTCGAAGTAGCTGAAGCCCTGTGTGTTGTGTCCGGTCCTGTGGGATTCTATAAACGAATACTTAACCGATGTGAACGCTCTGAGCCCGTAGAGCTTTGATTCGGCGCGGGAGCCTACCGCTCTGGATACCCCTATATTCGGATAAAACCTCATTATTGACGGAGGAACCACCGTATGGAAGCAGGATATGGACGGATATCCCCAATATAATCCTAAATTATCAAAAACGGATATGCCGCTCTTTCGGAACAAATCAATCCTGAAGAACTCGTCGTCCTCCAAAACAATCTCCCCCTCAATCGCCTTGTTTACCATAAAATCACTTGACCAGGAGTGTGTTTTTCCGTTTGTGATATGCACAACGCTGTAAAATATTATAACAGCGCTTACCGATATAAGGCATACATTCTCAAAGACAGGGGTATTCCTTACCCTTTTGAACAGATACCAGAGCAGCGCAATGCTTGCCAGCGCGATTCCGGTATATATCCAGAACCGCCAGATAAATGGCGGTCTGCCCAGCTTGTATATAACGCTTTCTGTTTCCGGGTCGTCATACCACATAAACCCGAGCGGCACGAAAACGGCGGTTACGCAGGCAAGGTATGCGATAATGCCTCCCCGCCATTTTTTTATGGTTTTTTCGGATATATCGTCCAACATTACTACGGTGCCGATTATCATCATCAAAACCAGCATATACATCCACCTTGCATAATAGGTGGAGTTAAACAGGAAGAACATACTGTTCAGAAGCGGAATAAACAAACAGGCGAGCAGAAAAATAATCAGTAACTTAAGCCAGGTTCTCTTTTTTGAGGCAAAAAAGGCAAAGACGCCGCTCATTCCAAACAGAGGAATATATCCGGCAATGGACGCCCAGCGCTCTGTATGACCGTAGAAAAAGTTAACCCTTGACGGAATGTCGGGAGGGAAGAACAACGTGGAGAGCAGGTGCCCGTATCTCTGCCAATAGAGCTCCTTGTTTTTGCGGAAGAAAAGCATATCCCATCCGCTGTAGCTCCTGGCGAGACGGGGATTACCCGTTAACGCCAACGCACCCGGCAGGATTATTACCGCCGCAATCATCACGCCGATAACAGCCTCGAACAGCAATGCAAAAAACTTGCCGGCTGTAATTCTGAAGGATTTCTGCGGCAGACGGAATAAAAAGTACAGAATACAGAAAACAACCTGTCCTGCGAACATAAAGTAATTACACATTGCGTTTATGGCAACCGCAAACGCAAACAGACCTCTGCGGTTGTTCTGAACAAGCTCCTCCATTCCCAAAAGCAGCAGCGGGAAGAACGCAACAACCTCGTGGAACTGATTGAAGAAGGTGTTATATATCTGGAATCCGCAGAAGGCATAAAGCAGCGCACCTATTACCGCATAATTCTGCCGCTTAACAAAGCGCTTTATATATGCATAGGCAATCAGTGCCGCCGTGATGTATTTGAGTATAAAAACGGGTGCCATAAGATAGGGTGCCCAGCTCGACGGAAACAGGCACATAAACCAGAAAAACGGGCTTCCCAGCATGTAATAGGAATAGCTTCCGATAAAGTTTGACCCTAAATCGGTATACCAGTCCCAGCCGAAATTACCGCTTCTGACCATATCCACACAATGCTCATAAAAGCATATCTGCTGAGCATTGTAATCACCGTAATATAAAAACACCGGTCTTCCGGTCTTTATAAGCTCAACAAGAACAAAGGGAACGGTTATGGCTACCGCAATTATAAGTGAATATAACAGCACTCGCTTGTAATAAAAAAAACGGTCTTTTGCGGCAACAAAATCATCCTGCGCCGCCGTCCTGAATCCGTCCAAAAAAATCACCCGCTTAACTAAGAATTCTTTTGTTATTCTACAACAAAAAGAATATTAAGTCAATAGCGGTAATTTTCATATTTATGCAGTATATTAATCATTTTTCACTAAAATGCTTGTTGTCAGCGAATTATTATAATTCCTATAAACTCCGCAACTCATGTTAAAACATAACCGCATTTTCATGATATAATGTACACGGAAGGAGGAGATTGATTTGTATGAATGGATATATGCGATTCAAAAGATGATAGACTGGATTGACGATAATGCGGTAAATAATCCTTCTCTTGTTGAAATGTCAAGGCAGTTGGGATATTCGCCATATTATTGTTCCGTTCAATTCCATCGAATAGCAGGTACGACAATAAAAAGCTATATGTAAAAACGCCGTTTGTGTATGGCCACTCTTGCTGTAAGAGATACAAACGAGAATATAATGAATATAGCCTTGGATTACGGTTTTTCAACACAGTCCGCTCTGACGAGAGCGTTCAGGGACGCTTACGGATGTACACCGGCAGCATACAGGAAGAATCCGGTACCTATTCCTTTATTCATGAAGAAAATAATCATCACCCCTTCACATTATATTGAAAAAGGAGATCATACTATGAGCAATTTAGTTTTACCTTCGTATTATAAAGAGTATATACCGGCGCATAAATTTCTTGGCGTTTACAAACGCTCTATGACAAAAAACGGTGAGATATGGCCGCAGCACGACTGCGATCTTCTTACGGGCATTGTGTCAAGCTTTATAGATACTCATCCGATTATTACAGGGCATACCGCAGGCTGGACATGGAGCAATGGAAAAAAGAGTTATTTCTACGGTCTGGGCGTTGAGATTGATTATAACGATGAAATACCGGAAGGGTTTGAACTGAGGGGTGTTTTTCCTGACAGTTATTACCTTGTGTTTTGTCATCCTCCTTTTAATTATCTCGCCGAAAACGAGGAAGTGATAAGAAGAGTGCATGAACTCGCTTGGAGCTTTGATCCGGCTACAATCGGTTATGAATGGAACGAGGATACCTGCCAGGATTATCAGCGGCATTATCCGGAGGGACGCGGTTATCAGGTACTACGGTCTATAAGGAGAATTAAATAAATTATTATACATATAAAAAGAGAGACATTCCGTAGGGTGTGGTGCGATAAAGAAGGTCGGAAGAAAATTTCTTACGACCTTCTTTATCGCTTATTAAGTGCATTAGTCTACTTTTTTAATTGGCACCCAAAATTCATATCTGTAGCCGTCCCCGGTATCCGCACCCCACCGTTCTATTAAAAAAATTTTATTGTCAGTTGAGCCGCACTTTGTGTATCCTTCGGGCATTTGTGCGCTTTTGTAATAGCTGTGGTTGATGTGCTGCATGCTTTCGTCATACGAGGATAACCATTCAGTGGTAGTCACAAGGTATTCGCTTGCAGGAAATTTTGCCAATGTATAGCCATCAGGCACTTTGTCTACTTCATTGACAATTTTGCCTTGATAGTAAATTTTTTCTTCGGGGGTTTTATTATACCATACATTGATACAATTCGGGTCTTTTTGATAGAGGTCGATTTTTTCATATCCGCCTTTATCAAAAAAATTACCCCAAAACGCTCCAAAATCGGAATTTTCCGTAACGAGATTTTCAATACCAAGAAAATAAAATTCATCGTGGTGAATCTTGAATGTTATAATTTTTGGCTTGCTCATAATTTTACCTCCACTTAATATAAATTCTATTTGCAACCAAATTATAACATACAAGCATTGAAAATACCAGCCGAAAATATATTTTTCTTTCTTTTCGGCTGGTATTTTATTACATAGAGTTTCAGGGATTTTTCCTTTGTTTTTGCGGTTGGGCACACAACCGCGATGCTTGCGGGAGTTTTGTATATATTTAATCTTCCTTATGGAAAGTCCAGTCAATCCGAGTCGGCTCCTGCGGCAAAGTCCAGGATTTCTGACTGGGACATCAGGCTTCCCCCTCCCACATCCACAAGATCATCCTCTTTCTTTTTCTCATAAATGCTCTTGATTTCCGTAGGTCTCGGAATATTTTCCCGGTCAGTTGATATCTGGTCTGTTACTGCAGACTGAACTTCCTTTTTTTGTTTGATATTTTTAGGTTGTTGATCAATATTTCTGTCTTTTCCACTTTTATCCATATTTCTTATTCACCGTTCATTTTACGCATTTGGGCTTCAAGCATCTTCCTGACCATTCTGCCGCCTATGGGACCGCCCTGCTCACCGTTTATTCTTGACGGAACATCCGACTTGTCGTGGTCGTTGTTTTCCTTGATATATTGGAGCAGGTTAAGCTCGCTTGCAGCTTCCACCTTAAGCTCATACATCATTTTCTTGTAATTATTGTTTTCCATTTCTTACCTCTCAGTACCTTGATGTATTAGTATTATTTATCCCGTGACAGCTATTATTCAGAATGATAAAATTACCGTTTCAGGGATTAAATATTTGCAATATTTTTCTTGTTATAATAATGTTTTTCTGATATACTATCCTTCGACAGTAATAAGCGGGAGGATTTTGCATTGAAAAAAATAGCTTTATTTTTGGCTGTTATAATGCTGCTGACCCTATTTATAACAGCATGCACAAAAGAAAATGATGGTACAAGCAGCGATGGTTCGGAGGATGGCACGTCGGATACCTCGTCGCCGGACGAAGCCATATCACCTACATATTCGACGGTAATAAGCATAGCAAAGCCCTATGAGGTTAATGCCGAAGCGGGCGAGGCATACCCGGACACCTTCGGGAGCGAGCTTACCGACGGTATTTTTGCGGCCGCAAGCGCAGGCTACTCCGATTCCAAGCTGAGCGGATGGACTGCCTCTTCTCTTATCGTAACAATCGATTTAGAGGAAGTATACGACAGAATTTATGCTTTTGAGGCAAGCTACCTTTCAACCAGAATCGCCGGTATTGCACCTCCCTCAAGCGTGATGATAAGGTACTCTCTGGACGGCGAGAACTGGAGCGTAGCCGGGAACGCAAAAATGCCCGAATATGAGCCGGACGTAATGAAGGTCGCACGACTTGAAATGAACCGATATTTAGAAGCAAGATACATACGCTTTACCATTGCAAAAGGCTCCGCATGGCTGTTTCTTGACGAGCTGTCCGTAATTGCTGATGTTGAGGCGGAAGATAAAAACATACAGTTTGTAAACAGACTCATTGAGCTGTACGATGATGACAGCGTCGGATATGAGGAAAGAGCTGCCCTTATTAATTCAATTTCTAACGATAGGGTTGATCGAGCAATGTTTAGACAAAACATTTCTAAGGGTAATTCATATACATTATCAAGGGATGCGGACAAAAACAGATTCACCAACGACAAAAACAAGCTTACGGACGGAGCGCCGCTGGAAGCGTTGTATGAGAGCGGAGCCTGGGTAGGCTTTGAAGGCGGAGAACCGCTGGAGATTGTGGTTGACTTGGGTGAGGTCATAAACGATGCCGCCGATTTTGAAATATCGTTCTTTAACAACTATATGGCGGATATATCTCTGCCCGATTATGTAACCTTCTCCGTTTCGTCCGACAACAACGATTTTGTTGAAATCGGAAGCGTGTACGGACCGAGCAACAGGGATTGCTCTACATTTAATTATGCACTCTGCCTTTCATACGGAGTTTCTGCCCGATATATTAAGTTCTCTGTTCCTCAGTCCGATTATAATTGGTATCTGATAGAGGAAACGGCTGTATACCGTTATGGTACGGAGGAAGAAGCAAGGGACACTCTTTATCCCGACATAGTGCTTCCCACTATAACAGAGGAAGAATTCTGGAGCTCCTCTCAATCCGATTACAGCAAAAAAATAAATCTTATAAAAGGATTATCCCCCCAGATTATCTCTGCGGTACCGCTTGATTCTTCGGAGAAGGAGTATAATTCCGCAATTACCGAAACAATGCTTACGGACGGGAAGTTCTCAACAAGCACGAATATACACAGCGGACAGTTCTTTAAGTTCCATTTCGGAGCGCACCGTGATGTGGTTTTTGACCTGACAAAGACAAGCTCCGTGAAGGGCTTCACCGCAAGCTTTGTAAGATATAAGGAATGGGCGGTAACTCTGCCCCCGAATATACACTACTATTTATCGGATGACGGAGTCGATTGGTATAAGGTTGGCAGTTCAACCTTCCCGGACGCCGATACAGTGGAAACCGTAAAGGTGGAGTTTGATTTGCAAAACGCCTGCAAGGCTCGTTTCGTTCGTTTTTCGTTTGATGTAGCCGGCTGGGCGGGCTGCGACGAGCTTGAGGTCTGGGGTACTAAAAGGGTTGATTCCTCCACAAAAGCGTTGAGCTCGCTTGATGTTAATCCTACCAAGTTCCTATCCGAGGAATATCAAATGCCGGGTCCGAATGTACTCGGCGGAGCAAAGGATATTATGCTCTCCTACCATTGCAGCTACGGCAGCGGCGGAACCGCAGGGCTTGTCTCGGTAGAGCAGTATATGCCCTATGTCGCATATCTTGATAAGGACGGAAACATACTTGACACTATGTTCGACGGATACCTGTATCTTCCTTCGGGCGGAATGCCTTCGGGCGGTAAATCGCACGAAGGCTCGATAAAATCGGACTGGGAATATGTGCTCGACAATATGTTTACCGAGGATTACAATATCGATGCGCTCAACCAGGCGGCACAAATTGTTAAGGAAGAGCTGAACCTTGACAACGATTTTAAGTACAAGGTTTACATAGCACTGCTGTATCCCTCTCATGATATTTTGTTCGGCGATATAACCGGAGACGGAACAAGCGACATACTCTCCAGTGTAGATAAGCGGGTTGCGGCTATTGATTGGTATATCGGGGAGTTCTTCAAAAAATTCAATCAGGGCAATTATGAGAACCTTGAGTTTTGCGGCTTCTATTGGCATCATGAATCAATGAACAAAAACGAGTTTGAGATGGAGCTGCTTAACGGTGTTTCTGCGCTAATACATTCCAAGGGCTACCAGTTCTTCTGGATTCCTTATTATGTGGCAAACGGTTACAACCAGTACAGAGAATACGGATTTGATTTCGCATGTATGCAGCCCAATTATGCATTCAATGAAACAACTCCCATATCATATCTCCATAACTGCGCAATATTGACCAAGCTGTATAATATGTGCGTTGAGCTGGAGATTGATCCCAAGGCGATAAGCAACGAGACCTTTTACAAGCGCTGGATGGAATATCTTAAGTTCGGCGTGTACTACGGCTACATTGATGCACTGCATATGTACTATCAGGGAGGAATGCCGGGTGCGTTTTATCTGGCGGCACTATCGGACGACCCCAAGGTAAGGCTTATATATGAATATACCTATGATTTTATGAAGGGAACCTTAGTTATCAAGCCCGATACTGTGGATAAGCTCTCCTTCAACGCAGAAAAGGACAAAATCCTTACGGATACACTGGCTACCGGGAACAACGCCGCAATATCCAAGTATAAAATATTTGAGTCACCCAAGAACGGAACAGTTACCATAAATGAAGACGGTACATTTATGTATTACCCAAACAAGGGCTTCACGGGAACAGATTCCTTCTCCTATGCCTATTCCGAGCAGCTCGACTATTCGGATGCGTGTGATGTTGAAATAACGATAGGCTGAGCATATTAATAACAAAAAACCCTGATTTTTCAGGGTTTTTTGTGTGTTTTCCGAGCTTATTTATTCAAGCAGTTTACCTTATTTCAGCTTCCTTCTGCTGCCTGTAGATATTTCTTATAATGTCGTCAATATCCGATTCTACCAGAGAAATATCTCTTATTGCATATTTCCCGGATATATAACCTATTAATTCCGCTGCTGAAACCTCGGTCTTTTTGAATTTTATGGTTACTCTCTGCCCCTCGACTTTGACGACCTCGGCGCTTGGATGCTCGATATGTATGTCGTCCGTATAAAGGTCAACTATAAGCTGCCTTTTCGGTGCGTTTTTTTCTATTATCTCATCCAGGGAGGAATCTGAGATAATCCTCCCGTCGTTGATAATAATTATCCTGTCGCACAACGCCTGAACATCGTCCAAATCATGTGTTGTCAGAATAACCGTGGTGCGGTATTTTTTGTTTATCTCTTTTATGAACTTACGGATAGAATACTTAACCTCAACGTCAAGTCCGATGGTGGGCTCGTCCAGAAACAACAGGGAGGGTGAATGAAGCATTGCGGCGGCAAGATCCCCTCGCATCCTTTGTCCGAGACTGAGCTGGCGTACGGGAGTGTTTATTATATCGTTTATACCCAGTATTCTGTCCAGAGTAGCCATGGTTTCGTCATATTTATCCTTGTCGACTTCATAGATTCTGCGCAGCAGCTCAAAGGATTCACCCAGCCGCAAATCCCAATACAGCTGAGACCTTTGACCGAATACGACACCGAGATTCTTAACGATAGTTTGTCTGTCTTTTACGGGTGACAAGCCGTTTATCAGAACCTGCCCGCTGCTCGGATTAAGTATGCCGCACATCATTTTTATGGTTGTGCTCTTCCCCGCCCCGTTAGGTCCGATAAAGCCAATTATCTCGCCCTCCTGTACCTTAAAGCTAACGCCGTCCACAGCCTTTTTGACCGACTTTTCCGCAAAAAACAGGTTCTTGACCGCACCCTTTATTCCGCTTTCCTTTTTCTTGACAACAAACTCCTTTGTAAGCTCAACCGCTTTTATAACAGGCAGTTTATCGGTTTTTTCCATATATATTATTCCTTTTTTCCCTTTCTTAGCCTCAGGAGCCCGAGCTCTCGTATCGCCTCAACCCTATCCTGAAAACAAGCATACTAAGTATATAAAGCGATATGCCCACTCCAAGCGTCCAGACACTGAGACTGCCTAAGAACCTATAGCCGGTATCTATCCCAAAGAATTCGCTTGACGGAAAATAGCTTATAAATGCCAACGGCATTACAAAGGTAAGCAAATCCTGAATCAGCTTGGGGAAAATACTGATAGGGTACTGGGTTGTATATGTAAAGAGGGTCAGATATATGGAGGTTAAAATGCCCGACCTTTTTGTCCAGAATGCCAGCGAGCCGGAAATGGAATATATTGCTCCTCTCAACAAGGTTGCTCCTATGATAACAATCAATACCTTTATAATATTCATCAGGGTAAACGGAAAGCCGGAAGCGATACAGCCGTAAACAAAGATTACCATGCCGGGGAGCATATCTGTGATTCCTATGAAGTTGAAGTTTATAAAGCAGAACTGAAAGAACACGTTCAGCGGTCTGACCATCAAACGGTCGAACTCCCCGTCTGTAATCATGTAGTCCATATACCAGGTCTGAATAAAAAACACTACGGAAAGACCGTGGCTTATTATTCCGAGCCCGTATAAAAAGGCTATCTGCTCAAAGCTCCAGCCCTCCAAGGCATGAAAGTTGTTTATCACAACCTTTACCGTTATGATCCCGAAGAAAAACTGAAGCGGGTTGCTGATAAGCCACGATATCAGATAAGCCGGATATTCCAAGCCGCATTGAATATTTATTTTCAGAAAGTATTTCGCCATTGAAAAATATCGAACTGTTTTTTTCATAAAGCACTCCCGTTTTAACCGCCCTGAACAAGAATGTTCTTTTCTATTCTGTTTTTTAATCTGATAAATAACAGGTAGAACACAAACACCCATATTATTTGTATGAAAATGCCCCAAAACGCTTCACCCAAGGAGGCTCTTCCTATAAAAATGGACAGCGGGAGCTGGTAGGTATAAATAAAGGGAAGGAACTGCAGCACCGTTTGCACCGCTGCAGGAAAAAACCAAATAGGTACAAAGGTTCCGGCAAGCAGCCTTATCAGGTAATCCTTAATAATTCCGATCGGACCCATCTCAATGGCCTTAAAATAAAATAACCCGACAAGAGCGGATATAAACCATAGAATCAAAAAGCTTAAACAGGTGCTTGCCAGGAACAGAAAAAAATGCGGAATAGATGCCGGCTTGGGCACAACAATAAACAGGCTTGAGCAAGCCAAGACCGGTATAACCCTCTGAACTATGTTGGTGACCATGTTCCCGATGTCCTCCGCAAAGTACATACAGAATATGTTTACCGGCTTTATGTAATCTACAGCCACGTTTCCCCGCCTTACCTTGCTGCGGATATTTGATTCAACAGAAGCAGTGAATATGCTTGCCAGTACTATCGACATAACCGAATAAACAATCATCTGCCGTTCGTCAACCATCTGCACCGTATCCAGTCCTCTGAAGGCAGCCTTCCAGAAGAAGGATGAAACAAACAGCAATATTATCTGCACCGCCAAATTAGTAAAGAACTCAAACCTGTAGTTCAGGGATAAAAGCAGCTTTATTTTTGTCATATATAAATATGGGTTCATAGATTTTTTGCCGCCTTCGTACATAATTGGTTAATAAGTAAAGAACTGCTTCCAACGCAAACGAATAATCCGTATTAAAGAATTAAAGTGGATAATATAAGATTTTTCGGTTATTTCACTGCTTAATATAAATTTTATTATACTGTAATTAGGTATTTTTTGCAACAGTGTTTTTCTTGACAATTTCATAAAAAAGTTGTGCGTTTCCCTTGACAAAGAATGCTTTATATGTTAATATGTGCGAGTGGGTGACGCCGGAGTGGCGGAATTGGCAGACGCCCGGGACTTAAAATCCCGTGAGATTAACATCTCGTACCGGTTCGAGCCCGGTTTCCGGCACCAAACGTTTTTACAATTAATACTTATAACGCGGAGTAGAGCAGTTCGGTAGCTCGTCGGGCTCATAACCCGGAGGTCGTAGGTTCAAATCCTGCCTCCGCAACCAAATAAGTAGCTTGTCATTGATACAATGGCAAGCTACTTCTATATGCACAAAAGGCTTGAAACCACTCTGTTTAAAGCCTTTTTGTCTTTATATGGTTTTCTGTGATGAAGATATTAAACTGCTATTGTCTTAATATTGCACCCCGAAAAATTAAATTATGCACCCCCTCGAAGGCGGCAAAAGAGGAATAATTAAAAAGTATAGGTATCGTTAAAAGGTTTGTTTTTGCATAGCTTGTATAATCAATCATATAAAGGTGCGATACACCTTAACCATTTTTCGTGCTTTGATTAATCGGTTAATTTACAACTGATTGTTTCAGAATATGCTCAACTGCACAGCGTTGTCATACACTGCTTTAAGCGAAATGTACGACATACTACGTATCACCCTCGTCCAATTTTATACTCTTTGCCACTTGAAATAATAAAGCGGTTCGTCTTACATCATTCACTAACTTAATCTTCTAATGTACTATTTAATAACTTCATTTCATAGTCATCAAGAAATCCCCTAACAATGCTCATATTCCTTCTAATAAATACTTTACTATCATTTAAATCCATGGTGCCTAATGCATAAAACTTTTCTTCAATTAGTCTTATCGCATCAATGGGATACCCGAACTCTACAAGATATATGCCTAATGCGGTTGTTACACCTAATTCAAAGAATCTAATAACAGCTGACAAATTAAAGTCATCCATATCATATCCTCTGATTCTTCCAGCTTGCTGATAGAGTGCTTCAAAAAGACATAATAGTTTTGGAACTTCATACTCAATTATGTTTTTGATCTGATCAAATACTTTTAAATATATTTTATCAATATCTTTATCGGGCTCGCCTAAACCATTATTTAATTGGAACTCCATTAGCCCCTTGAATCTTTCCATGCTATATTTCGACACAACAGCATGATATAGAGTCTTAACTCTTTCATCAATTATTCCAACTTGTGCAACGGAATCAAGAATTAAGTTCATCATTCTGTTTTGGAGAAAATAATTGATATTATGTGTTTTACAAATTAGTCCCTCAAAAAGCACAAAATTACACTCTTTTAGAAGATGATTCAAATATTTCTCTTGCAAATCTCTTTGATACAAACGATTTTTAATAAAAACTTTATCGGGAAGCTTTGTTTTATCAAATTCGCTTTCTCTCACTAATTTAATTGCCTTGTTAGATTCGGAGAGGTCGTTAGTAACAGCGTTGTCCATGTCGACTTTAAGTATCGATATATTATCATATATTGAGAAATTCAGCCTCAAATCCTCTTGTTCTTCTATTTCTCTTTGTTTCTTATCAATATAAAAAACTCTTCCAACAAAATGATGATAATACCTTCCTGCTCGCCCTTTAATATTTTTTAATGCGAAAGGGGTCATAAGTTTATTGCCAATGCTGTTATTAATAATAATTACATTTTTTGCATTAGTATTGACACCTTCAATAATTGTTGAAGTGCAAAAAAGATAATCAATATCTCCAGAATCAAACATATTTAAAACTTCTTTTTGAATATATTTAGGAAACTTCCCATGATGAACTCCAAAACCGGCAGAAAGTATTTGAATAAGGCTCCAATAATCAGATGTATTAATGTATCTTCCCTTAAATTTATGTTTTACACCATAACGCTTTTTTAAATGCTCGATAAAGCTACCATGTTTATCAATTACCTTCTTGTTAACAGGCAAAGAATCAATAATACTTTTAGCATATTGCATTGATGATGTTGGATTAGCACAGTAGAAAATTGCCTGACCCAGTTTATTATGATCCAAATAAGAAGCAACTCCGCTAATTTTGTTTTTTGTTGATAAAGTGTTCTTTTTGTAAAAGTTGAGTTCTTGATCGCCAACTAACGGATGATGTTCAATTATTTTTTTATTCCAAGCATCTATCTCAATCCTAATAGTGGGTTCAAAATCGATTTGCTTGACAGTTATATCATTAAAAAGTAAATAATTATAAAATCCAGTTTTAACGTTAGTCAAGTTTAAATATGGCCCTGCAATATAATACTCGTTTACTAGTTTTGAAAGTATGTATAGTGTCACCCTGAACGCCTTCGCTCTATTTCCTTTATCTTGATTTGATTCTTGGTTATTTAAAGTTTCTGTACTATCTTCATCTTTACTAAAATCTTCATCAATCTTGTAGACTTCATCAAAAAAGAAGAAATCTATATTAAGAGCTTCATGATCTGCTAATAGTTTAAGCGTTCTCTCCGGTGTTAGAATGTAAATATTTCTGGACGTAATATCAACTTTAGAATAAACATTGTTCACGATATTATAGTCTAAATCTAAATCTCTAATGAATTTTTTCATGTTGGCCGTATTTTCGTTTAATAACGCAACAGTTGGGAAGACCAGCAATATATTATTATAACGTTCTTTATTTAAATAAATAGTCTCCCTTAATAAGAATGTCTTACCAAATGATGTTGGGGCACTAACAATTAATCTCTTTTTGTTTAGCGACATAAAAGTGTCGATAATTTCTTTTTGCCTTTTATCAAGCAAGTTGTTGCTATAAACTTTTGAGGCATAAAAATTCTGTATTGTTTGATGTTTTATATCATGCAAACCTTCATCAAACAATTCATCAAGATCGATTCTATTGGCACCTTTAATATAACCAAATGTTCTCATCTTTTGGGCAGCTTCAAATAAAGCTGTTCGATACAGCAAATCGTTTCTATATTTTATATTATCTGATATAAAGCAAACTAAATTCCTCAATCTATTAGTAGATTCTAATGTGCCGTCATATGTATTAATTTCATTAATAAGGCTGTATAAATACCTCACTCTAGTCAACCCCTACTTTTTTTAAATTCAACTATTTTTTCACGTAAGGCCTTTATATCAGATAGAGGAAATACACAAAACATCAACTCATACTCCAATTCCTTTATAATTTGAAAATCAGTTTGATCAAAAGCTTGCACAATTTCGTGGACACAGTTCTTTATTTTGAGGTTCAGCTCTTTTTCATCAGAATAAATGTCCCTTGTATAAGCAAGTAAACATGGTATTTTTAGTCTAATATTTTTATTTTTCAGCAGATCGACTAACGCCTGCTTTTTTGTTTCCGCTTCCCATTCATATAGAGCACTTTTAAAGCATATCTCATTTATTTCCCTTAAAATCTCGGACAATTGACACGATTTGTCTGCCTTGTCGGCAATATAAAACATTGATTCGCAGAAATATTCTAATACATATTTTTGATTTAAATCATTAGCGATATCATTTTTACAATAGTTGTAAGAACCAGTTTTAACTTGTCCTAGCCATAATGAGATTTCTTCTTTGTTCTTAACGAAATAAAGCGAATCGTATCCTTTAATCTCATTGTTATCACCTTGCTGTTTATACTTAGCTCTGGCAATTAGTTTTTGGCTAATAGGCTCAAATACTTGTATTAATATATCTAATAAAACTTCACCGGGAGTTCCATCCGTATTAGGATTGTTTCTTTTAGGTAAGCGCTGGCAATAAGCATATCTAGCTGCAGCAGTAAGGTCGTTGAGTAACCCATACTTTTTATGCTGTTCAACTATTTCTTCTTCAGAGAAGGCGTAAAAGACCATATTATAGATGATTAAATCAGATAACTTGTTTAAGGCATCCGATGAGACAGTGTGACTGTATGGCTTATATTCATATTGATGTTTAACCGAATTATATTTTACAATTGTTAACTTGGCTTTATTGACAATATGTTTTTCATATAATTCTCGATATTCTTCGATTACACCCACTGTAATCACCTCTTCCTCATAGATCTAATTTATCGTTTGCCTGTAGTTAATAAATTGTTTGCTAATACTATCCCATATTTTTTATTAATCTATTCTGAATAGAATAAGATTATAGTTCATTCGTCATCTTGATATTCTCCTAACTTGTAACGGTCATTAAGCACTGTTTTCAATTTCCTTTAACGTCCTACCGTCTTGAGTCACCCACATTATCAAACCGTTGGTACTGGCATAGGTTACAAAGCCAGCGGCTGCAGATGGACTTTTAAAAAGAATATCTTCTGATAACATATTACTTTTATCAATCCTTTCCGCATATTGATTACGTAAGTGCTGGATGGTATCCGGACAACTTTTGGTCGGATTTGCAGAAACTGTGCATCCCTTAAAAACTACAAATCCTTCGTTAGTTCTTCGTCCTTTTGCGTTCGCTTTTGATGTTTTCAGATAGAGCATCGGTTCTTCATCATTATTCACGAATCCATTTGCAGATACTGTGGATATTGCAACAAATGGTTCGAAAATCTTATGTCCAAATGTGCCCATAACGATTTTGGCATAATCAATAAATTCTTCCAGTTCGCTTTCTTTTTCCTCTGTGATATTGCCGGATGTAGGGTCATTTCCATTCTTTACGATATATCGCTTTGCTTCCGAAGCCAAGTTATAAAAACGGTTTTCAAGATAGCTTATTTCAGTGGGGCCAAAGGAATTATTCGAGGTTGTAAAAATAACAGCCTCTGTCCAATAGTCCTTATCCTGATTACGCTTATGTTCTTGCAAACGGTAGAGAATGCCCTCACCATTTTTTCTTGCTCCAGCTTGACCAATATAAACGACATTCTCACCGGTCTGGTCAGATGTGCCGAACAAGAAATAGACGCCGCTCTGCGAGAGGTCATCGCGTCCCTTACACTTATCCAGTTCGGTACGTGGAATCTTGTATGCCACTCCTGTCCAATTTGCAAGAGTACATTTGATGCGACCATTTGGGTCTCCATCCATAAGAAATAGATTAATGCTTTTGCCTCTTGTTGACATTGGTTCTTTCCTCCTACGACTATTTTAGCGGTCGCCATAACTTATCCATCATGTATTCCAGATCTACTGTCACCCGTGCTGTTTTTGATCACGATGATCCTTCTGACTATTTTCTCATTAAGCCCAGTGACGCGTAATATTAGATGTTACTTTTGAAAGCGTTCATTCCCATTGTCCTCCATTAATTATCAGTCCACATCTCGCACTGCCCGATCACAGTGGCGATTGCATCCTCCATACCCTCCGGAGGGTACTTGTATTTTTTCAGAAGCTTCTTAACCATTCGGCGCATTCCAGCACGAGCGGATTCTTTTTTCTGCCAGTCGATTGTCCGATTTTTACGGAGCATATCAGCAAGTTCGTGGGTCATAGCCACCAGTTCCTCGTTCTGGTAGAAATCCTTTACAGCTTCGGGACGGGTCAGCGCGTCGTAGAACGCCAATTCCTCGTCGGTAAGCCCCATAGCGTCGCCTTCTGATTGAGCGTTCGCCATGTCTTTTGCCATCTTCATCAGTTCGGCGATGACTTCCTCATTAGAGAGCATTCCGTTGAGGTACGCTTTCATTGCACGAGAAAGCATTTCGGAGAACTTTTCACTTTTGACAAGGTTTGTCCTACGGTAGAGGGCAACTTGCTCGGCAAGCAGCTTCTTCAAAATCTCGACGGCAAGGTTCTTTTCCTTCATTTTGGCGATTTCGTCAAGGAACTTCGGGTCGAATAGGGAGAAGCCCGTATCCACGTCCGAGAAGAGATTGATAACGCCCTCACTTTGAATGCTCGCTTTCAACAGCTCGTTGACGCGAGCGTTTATTTCTTTCAGGGACAGCGGTTTGCCCTCACCGGTAATGCGGGTAAGTAGCGTCCGCACTGCCTCAAAGTAGGCGGCTTCATATCGTTGTTCCGGGGTGAGGAGTGAACGACATAGTGACAGCGCTTGACGTAGGAGCATTGCCTCTTTGAAAAATGATTCACGTTGTTTTTCCTTAGCAACATCAGATAAGAAGTTCACACCGCCGCTTATTGCCTTGGCTCGGGAGAGGTCAGTTGCCGTGTCTCTCATAAAGCCGGAATAATCGAAGCCGTGTAAAAGGTCGCGGCAAACTTCCAATTTCTCGATGAACTTCGGCAAGGCTGTTTTAGCGATATTAGTGTCGCCGTAGTTATTCTTGTCGCGGTTAGTGTAATCGTTCATCGCCTGTTTCAGAGCCGAGGCGATGCCGACATAATCGACTACCAAGCCGCCTTCTTTATCTTTATAAACCCGGTTGACGCGGGCGATTGCTTGCATGAGGTTGTGACCTGCCATTGGTTTATAAACATACATCGTGGCAAGCGACGGAACATCAAAACCCGTCAGCCACATATCAACCACAATGGCAATTTTCATTGGGTCATCGTTGTCCTTGAACCTCTTCGCCAACTCATCACGGCGGCGTTTGTTGCCGATTATACTACGCCATTCCTCAGGGTCTTTGTTGCTTTCGGTCATGACCACGCCGACCTTCTCCTCCCAAGTTGGGCGAAGTTGAAGCAGCTTGCGGTAGATAGACATAGCAATGGCACGAGAATAGCCGACAATCATGGCCTTACCCGTAAGTTCATGCTGACGGTTATCTTCGTAGTGCTTAACGATGTCCTCGCACAGGGCGGTGATGGTCTGCTCTGCTCCGAGGATGGACTCCATTTTACCAAGTTCTTTCTTACTCTTTTCAATGGCGTAATCCTCAGCGTTTTGCGCCATGATGTCATATTCGGCATCAATAAGCCGTAAAACGTCCTCGTCCAGTTTCAGGTGGATAACGCGACTCTCGTAGTAGACAGGGCGTGTCGCTCCATCCTCCACGGCTTGAGTCATATCGTAAATATCAATGTAGTTGCCAAACACCTCAATTGTCGAGCGGTCTTTGCTTGAAATCGGCGTTCCTGTAAATCCAATATATGTAGCGTTCGGGAGGCTCTCACGTATAATTAGCCCGAAGGATTTCTGAATGCGTCCTGTCTTGCTGTCCACCCGCTCGTCGATAAACTGGCTTCGATGTGCCTCATCCGCCATGACTATAATGTTACGACGTTCTGAAAGGCAGTCCTCGGCTTCCTCGAATTTTTGTGCCGTGGTGAATATGATGCCGTTTGCTTGCCGTCCCGCAAGCAGTTCTTTTAGATGGGTGCGGCTTTCAGCCTGTTGTGGCACTTGACGCAGGAAATCAGAACACTTGGCAAACTGTCCAAACAGCTGGTCGTCAAGGTCGTTGCGATCGGTTAGGATTACGATAGTCGGTGAGTTCAATACCTCTTGTAGCAAATGAGCATAAAACACCATCGACAGAGACTTGCCGCTTCCTTGGGTATGCCAGAACACACCGCCTTTTCCGTCAGTGACGGTGGCGTTGGCGGTTGAAGCGACAGCTTTCCGCACGGCGAAATACTGGTGGTATGCGCCGAGAATTTTTGCATCGCCTGAGAAGCAGATGAAGTTCTTAATAATATCGAGCAAGCGCGCTTTGTCAAACATCCCCTCAATGAAGGTGTCAAACTGTGCGTACTGCGTATTTTCGTAACTGCCGTCCTTCGTTTTCCATTCCATAAAGCGGTCCTCGCCTGCTGTGATTGTCCCTGCGCGAGACTGAGCAAAGTCGCTCATCACACAGAAGGCGTTGTAGATGAATAAGGACGGAATCTCAATCATGTAGTTGCGGAGTTGGCGGTATGCTTCGGAAGCATCGGTTTCCTCGCGGGAGGGTGACTTCAATTCTAAAACGACAACCGGCAGCCCATTTAGGAACACGATAACGTCAGGGCGTTTCTCGCTGTTCTCAATAATCGTCCACTGGTTGGTAACGGTGAAGGTGTTGCGCTCCACGTTCTCATAATCTACAAGGCAGACCAGAGCTGCTTTTTGCTCGCCCTTGTCAAAGTAGTTTACCGACACGCCGTTTTGGAGATAGTCCATAAACTGCACATTCTTTTGTAGCACAGTGCCGCCCTCGAAATTCCGCAGCTTATAGACCGCCTCAGTGATGGCGACTTCCGGCAGGTTCGAGTTGATGTGGCGAAGCGCAGGAAGTAGCTCGTCCTTATAAAGCGGGTCGGAGTAGTCTCGCACCAAGTCCGGGGCGTAGGTATAGCTGTACCCCAGCGTGTCTCGGAAGACCTCAATTACCGCGTTTTCATAGTTGGCTTCGGTATATGACATTCGGTTGCCTCCTCACTGCAATTTGCTTCTGATAAATCGCAAGAACCGAGTTTGGCAGTCTGCGATTACTCCATCTGCAAAAGCATTCTGTATAAAAGAATCAAGTTCTCTCCAGTGTTCTGATGGTTCGTTTCTGTTGATTAATGAAATAATATTATAAAATACTTGATCGGCTTTGTTTGCATTTTCATTTTTCATCGAGAAGTAAAGCGCATTGTAAAAATGAGGCAACCACTTTGATTCAGCTGCGAGGTTAACAAATTTTTCTAATCGCTGGGCTTCAAGTAAATAATCTATGTTCAAGTAGCGAAATACAAAGCTTTTTTCTTTTTTAACTGTCTCTTCTGAAATTGAAAAGTCACCTCGTTTCAGAACTTGCGCATCTTCGTATACCTCTTTAGACAGAACAATCCCGAGTGTTTTAACAGAACCTTCAAGTAAATAGGCATCAACATATGCCTGTCCAACAATCAACCCTTTTCCAAGTGACCTTAGTTCTTTTGCCTCTAACTTATCATACTCACCTTTTGCGATCGCTCCACGCATTAGAATACTGTTTTGGGAAAACTCATCTCGACAAATGGCTTCGGATACATCAAGCAAATCCTCAAGAGACTGCTGAGTCGTATCGTTGGTGTTTATGATTAAAGAGTCACTGACTATGTAGCCTTTAAGACTGCGATCACATCTTTCATTGCCATTCCATTGGTTATAGACTGTTGATGAGAATCTGGAAATAAAGTCTTTAGCATCCCCCTGCGGGAGACCCTTTAATCTATCTTTGAATCCTAATATATCGAGAAACAAAACATATTTCATGGTGTCCTCCTTCGGTAAATCATCATTTAGAGCAGATGGCGCAGGCCATTTTCAAGTCGTGGTTCGTGGACTTCGAGCCGTGGCGCGGTGTGATGCCAGACGATTGGCGGGAAGGCACACTCAGCGAGGTTATTTCAACCACGTTAGGAGGTGACTGGGGCAAGGACACACCAACAGGCAACAACACCCAAGAGGTGTACTGCATCCGTGGTGCTGATATTCCCAATGTTAATGTCGGGAATAAAGGTAAAATGCCCATTCGCTTCATCCTTCCTAAAAACTACGCTTCCAAACGACTCGCGGTTGGGGACATCGTGGTCGAGATTTCTGGCGGTAGTCCTACCCAGTCAACGGGGCGTTGTGCCTTAATCACTCAGTCACTACTCGACCGCTACGACCGAGGTATGGTTTGCACGAACTTTTGCCGAGCAGTTAAACCATTGGATGGATATTCGGCATTCGTGTATTTCTACTGTAAGTACCTCTATGACCAAAGCGTGATGTTCTCTTACGAGAATGGCACTACTGGCATAAAGAACCTCGACATTACAGGCTTGCTCGAAAACGAGCCAATCATCATCCCTCCGAAACACATCGCGGATCAGTTCACCGAATCTGTAGGTACATTTATAGATACCATCTTTGCGAACGGGCTTGAGAATGAAGGTTTAGCGGCTACCCGCGATACTCTTTTACCCCGCTTGATGTCTGGCGAGTTGTCCGTTGCAGACCTCGGCGACGCTAAATGATGATTTATCTTTCTGTTTTCAGTAATCCGCGCGTCAAGGGCGGACAA
>CAZGJQ010000004.1:0-41143 GCA_964525815.1 uncultured Oscillospiraceae bacterium | reverse complement strand
AGAATCCGCTTTTACAAACAGAAATAGGTATATTTAAGGTCATAGACAGTAAAAATAACAGCATGATAAAGGAGTTCATAGAGAGAAGAAGGGATGGGATACTGGAAAACGCAAGGAACTATCCCTCGGTGGACACGGAGCCGTTCGACAATATTGTTATAGAAACGGTCGGCAGCTATACCTATTATGTGGCCGTCAAGGAGAACCGCTCCGAAATCGACGGCAGGCTTAAGGAAGCGCTCTCCTGAGCGGGTACACAGATATTATGAAGAATAATAAATGGAACAAAAAAATATTTTCCATGCTCCTGGAGCAGGCAAAAGGGGTTCGGAGCTGGAGACAGTTTGCCTCGGACTGCGATATAAGCTATGTGCAGATGCGTAAGCTCTACAAGGGCACGCAGGAGAATCCCCCTCGTCCCAAGCTTATACAGAAAATAGCATCCACCGCATTTAACGAGGTGGATCTTGAGGATTTGCTGTTTACGGCAGGAATTTCCGCTCCCGATAGCATGGCTGTTCGGGAGGGAGCGAAGAAGCCGGCGGAGTCCTTTTATGAGAAATACCGTTCCTTGTCCGGCAGGGACAGAAGAACGGTAAACGAACTTGTGGACTTTTTATCCGCCCGTCAGGAGCGCAAATCAAGCGACAAGCATTAGAAAAACAGCATCGCGGCGATAAGGATTATGAGCAGGTCGTTGCTCCCGTCCGAATCTAAAAGCAAAAGTATGCCTATTCCTATCAGAATAAGATCGTCAATCTGTAGATTCTTTAAGAAGCCCAGGTCAAAATCAAGCAGCCTCTTCGGCGAGGAGCTCTTCGGACATTTCTCTGCCACCGGAGAGACGGGAACATATGTAGTGCCGCTGTCCTGCTTTTTTTCGGAACCTTTGCCGGGAAACTGCTCTTGTGTATACTGCCTTTTCCAATTGCTCTCAAATTCTCTGAGTTGTCCGTCCGAGCGTACGCCGCCGAAATTTCTGCTGTACATAGCGTTCAATCTCCTTAAAACAAGCCGATTAGAGTTTTTGAATATATATAATGTCCCGCGGTTTTACTTCTGTTCGTTTTTATCCTTTCCCAATGTACCCACAAGACTTGCCACCGTTAAGGCTCTCGTCAGATTGTCGAGCTTGGACTGTCTATCCGCACGCAAAAAGGGCTTGAGCGACTTCAATAGAGAGAGTCTCGGATCGGCTGCGGGTAATTTTTTCAAGGCATCCGGCAACGCAGGCGGTGGTGTGCTTGCCTGTAGCGCAGGCGGTCTTTCCTCCGTCTCGGAAGCAGGGTTTGCCGGGGGAGCGGATTGTGACGGGCTTGTGCCCCCCAGACCACCTGCTATAGCCGCGATTTTTGCGAGCATTTCAGGATCGTCAAGTAATGCCCTCACCTTATCGGTGAAATCCTCGCTCATTTGCTATCTTCCTCCTTTAAGAATACGCAGTATCTCCTCGCTCTTTTCCTTTCCGGCACTGTTTATAATACGCTCCGCTTCCTGCGGCTTCATCTTTGACAAGCTTTTTTTTATACCCGCAACATCGCTCATTAGCGTCTCTGTCTTTGAGCGGTCGCCTCCGGCGGCGAGTGAGATTTGCCTGATTATGTTTTTAAAGCTCTCGTCGTCCAGCTCCAAAAGTCTTTTTAAGGTGTTGTTGTCAAGCTCCATATAAATATCCGTTTCTCCGGCGACTTATGTTCTCTGCACTTTGAATTCAAGGTCGTCGGCAAAATGAATCCGTGCTGCTTTCATTTATTTATATGCGTCCGGCGCATATTTCTATGATATAAACCGCAAAACAGAAGAGGTGTAGTACGATGAATATCGTTAATAAGGCACGTCAACGCATACCTCCGCCATGCTTTTGTATAATTGTGTGCTTTGTTGGTTGTGGAGGTTGTTATGTATAAATACAAGCCCGAGAGAAATCCCCGACAGGCGATTATCTTAGTGCTGTGTCTTTCGGTATTGTCCTGTGCGGGCTTTTCGTTATCCCTGCATATCGATAATTACCGCCTGTTCGCCCAGCTCATCGCCGTTTTGTTTTTGGCAATATCCATAGCTCTTGTGGTTCGTTATACCATAACGGAAATGGAATATACAATATCCCCCACCGATTTTTCTGTTTCCAAAACGGTGGGTAACAGGACTACCGTGCTATGCTCGCTCGACCTGTCCACTGCGATAGCTCTGGTCGACAAGGAGACCTACCTGCACTCCAAGGAATTCACGGATGTTACCATAAAATACAACCACTGTCAGAACATCAAGGCTCAATCCTTTATTTTTGTTTATGAATTCAACGGAAAAAAGGGCATGATTGAGTTTGAGCCCAATACCGTTTTCATAAAAATAATGAGGGAGGCTATGGATAACGCTCGGAAAAAGGATAAGCAAAACGGTGACAAGCAACTAACCGAATAGCCCTTATCCTTCCGCTCGGGTACCCTGCTGAGAGGCTTCAAAGGTAACCGCCATCCAGCTCTTTTTATCCACAATCCCATCATCAGGCAAACCGAACAGCCCTTGTACCTCCGCTACCGCTTTTTTTGTTTTTTCCCCGAACATGCCATCCGCAAGCAGCTCCGCCCTGCCCGAAACGGCTCTTTTTATTGCGTTCACAGCATTTTGCACATGCACGACATCCTCCCCCTCAGAACCTATACATATGGGTTTTCCGGGGTATTCTTTTTTATCCCCGGAGTAAAACGATTCAACATCTCCGTTCAGGAGCTTCAAGGTTTTTTTATCCGCTACCCCGGTCTTTGGGAGCCTTTTCAACCGCTGGAACGCCGTTACTCCATCCCTTGTTTTTTCATCAAACCTACCGTTTGCGGTCACCGGAGAAATTCTTTTTTCCCCGAGGTCACGGGATAATGCGTTAAGGTGATGCTGTAGTCTTAGAACCTCGCACCCATTATCGCCGAAAACAAGAGCCCTACAAGGATTATCCGACCACCTGTTTTCCCCTTTTTTGGGAGGAGCCGCATATTTGTTAAGCACTCCGCACACATATGTAATGCTTTGCCAGGTCGCTTTGTCGCAAACCCCGCTTACGGGCAGCCCGAACAAATCCTGATATGCCTTTACAGCTGCCACGGTTTCATTAGAGAAGAATCCGTCCGTATTTATTACCGGAAGAGCCGGATAGGAAACCGCTATGTAGTTAAGTCTCTGTTGCAGCTCTCTTATCTCCTCCCGCACACCTCCCTTTCGGAGCTCTCCGGGGAACACCCCGCTCGGCGGAGCAGCTTCGCTCTCTCTCAGCACTGCACAGTGAACGGATACGGACTCCCCACGCCCGGTAAAGCTGAGTATATTATTACCCGAGCATTTCTTTGGCAAGCATATCTCCCCTTTAATTATATTTACAATATTTATTCTATGCCGAAAAGTAAAAAAGTTGCATTTTTTGTAAGTTTTTGATATACTGCTTTGGTTGAGCGTACAAATACACTCCTTTGAAGGGAAATCTTTTATTTATGACACGAAACGACTTGAGAAATATAGCGATAATTGCTCATGTAGACCACGGAAAAACCACGCTTGTGGACGAAATGCTGAAGTTTGGGGGGTTGTTCCGGGAAAACGAGGAAGTAGGCGAGCGTATTATGGACTCGGAGGACCTTGAACGGGAACGGGGAATAACCATACTTGCGAAAAACACCTCCACCTTCTACAGGGAAACCAAAATTAACATTGTGGACACACCCGGACACGCCGATTTCAGCGGTGAGGTGGAGCGAATCCTGAAAATGGTAAACGGAGTGCTGCTGCTTGTGGATGCGGCGGAGGGACCTATGCCCCAGACCCGTTTTGTGCTTCAAAAGGCCATTGACCTGGGCCACAAAATTATTGTGGTTATTAACAAGGTGGACCGTCCGGATGCAAGGGTGTATGAGGTGCCGGATGAGGTTCTGGAGCTGCTGTTGGAGCTGGATGCCAACGATGAGCAGCTGGAGTCGCCCGTAATCTTCTGCTCGGGCAGGAAGGGAACCGCTTCTCTGTCGCCAGAGGATGCGGGAAGCGACCTTTCGCCGTTGTTTGAGCTTATTCTTTCACATATCCCCGCACCCGAGGGGGATGAAAACGAAGAAGGACAGATGCTGGTGTCCGCCGTAGATTATAACGATTATGTCGGGAAAATAGCGGTAGGCAGGATAGAGAGAGGCGGCTTCCGGCTCAAGCAGGATGTGCTTCTCTGTGATTATTACCGTCCGGAAGTAAGTCGAAGGAGCCGTATTACGGCAATGTTTCAGATAGACGGGCTTAAGCGAATACCTGCGGAAACCGCTTCCATAGGCGACATTATATGTATCTCCGGTATTGAGGAAATTGCCATAGGCAACACAATCTGCTCTGCTGCCGGCACAGACCCGCTTCCGTTTGTTAAAATAGGTGAGCCTACAATGGAAATGACCTTTTCGGTTAACAGCGGTCCCTTTGCGGGCAGAGAAGGCAAATATGTGACCACCCGTCATATCAGGGATTATCTTTATAAAGAGGCTATGAAGGATATGTCGCTCCGGGTGAGCGAAACGGACAGCGCGGACAGCTATAATGTCTGCGGACGGGGCGAAATGCACCTTTCCATACTGATGGAAAACATGCGGCGAGAGGGCTATGAATTCATGGTCAGCACTCCGAGAATAATATTAAAGGAAATCGATGGTGTTGTCTGCGAGCCTGTTGACCGCTGTGTAATCGATGTTCCGAAGGAATGCGTCAGCGCCGTAATGGAGCGTATGGGCTACCGCAAGGGAGAGCTGCTGGAGATGACCCCGAAGGGAGAACGGATGCTGCTTGTTTTCCTTGTGCCTACCAGAGGACTCTTCGGCTACAAGACAGAATTTCTTACGGATACAAAGGGAGAGGGCATTATAAACACTACCTTTGAAGAATACCAGCCTCACAAGGGTGAAATCACAAAGCGCTTTACCGGCTCGCTGATAGCTCATGAGGACGGAGATGCGACCGCATACGGACTGTTCAATGCGCAGGACAGAGGGGCTCTGTTTGTAGGCGCAGGCACAAAGGTTTATGCAGGAATGATAGTGGGAATGTCCCCAAAGAACGAGGATATTGTCGTTAATGTATGCAAGAAGAAGCACCTTACCTCCATACGCTCAGCAGGTGCGGACGAGGCACTACGTCTGACCCCTCCAAAAAGGATGAGCCTGGAGGAAGCGCTTGAATTCATTGCGGACGACGAGCTTATTGAGATAACCCCAAAGTCGGTGCGGCTCAGGAAGCGTATTCTTGATAATGCGGTAAGGCTTAAGATGAAGAGCAAGATGACTAAATAAGCGGTTTGTTATTACCCTTGTTTTTGACTTGCTGCACAGGGAGGTTCTTAAAATATGTATGATGTGACCATTATAGGAGCGGGTATTTGCGGCGCTTCTGTCGCTTATTTTCTCTCCCAGAAAAATATAAGACTTTGTGTTATCGATAAGGAAACCGATGTTTCCATGGGGACAACCAAGGCAAACAGCGCAATTGTGCATGCCGGATACGACCCCGAGCCGGGAACGCTTATGGCACACCTTAATGTTCGCGGCTCCGAGATGATAGAGCGGCTTGCACCCAAGCTATCGGTGCCATATAAGCAAATTGGCTCCCTTGTCCTCGCCTTCGACGAGCGGGACATGCAAACCGTCCGCAGGCTGTATGAGCGGGGTATAAAAAACAATGTAAAGGGGCTTGAAATACTAACGGCTGAAGAAACTCTCTCCAAAGAGCCTAATATCACCAAAAGCATCAAGGGTGCGCTATATGCTCCGACCGCAGCCATTGTTTCCCCCTGGGAGCTATGCATTGCTCTGTGCGAGGTTGCGGCAAAAAACGGCTGCGAGTTTTTTCTTGAAAACGAGGTCAAAGCAATAGACAGCGGCTCGGATTGCTTTGAGATAAAGACAAACGAGCGCAAAATTCGTTCAAGATATGTTATAAACGCTACCGGAGTCCATGCGGACAGTATATGCAAAATGGCGGGGAGCTGTGATTTTTCCATGCTCCCGTCAAAGGGACAGTACTTTCTCCTCGACAAAAGTCAGGGGGATTTGGTCAGGCATGTGCTCTTTCAATGCCCGTCCGAGGACAGCAAGGGTGTGCTTGTTTCCCCGACAACGGCAGGTAATCTTATAGTCGGTCCCAACGCAGAGAGGAGCAACACACCCGAGGATACCTCAACCACCAGATCGGGACTTGACCATGTCGCCCAAATCGCTTCAAAAACCACCGATAAGCTGAATTACAAAGAAAACGTGCGTAATTTTTCGGGGCTGCGGGCGGTTTCCACAAGGGAGGATTTTATCATTGAGCCATCCTCCTTTTCAAAGCGGTTTATAAACGTTGCCGGTATAAAATCACCCGGATTATCCGCCGCACCCGCAATCGCCGAATATGTTTTGGGTTTGTTGGAGGATGCCGGGCTTGAAGCGGACTGCAAGGAGAGCTTCTCACAGGGGAGACGGCATATCGTTTTTGCGGAGCTGTCGGATGAAGAAAAGCATAAGCTTATTAAGGTTAACCCTTTATTCGGCAACGTGATCTGCCGCTGCAATACCGTAACCGAGGGGGAAATTGTCCAGGTCTTGCGTTCACCGTTGCCTCCGAGAACGCTTGACGGGGTGAAAAGAAGAGCGGGCACGGGAATGGGACGGTGCCAGGGGGGGTTCTGCTCTCCGAGAGTACACGAAATAATCAGCCGTGAAACCGGCATACCTTTTGAGCAAGTCGAGCTGGACAAAAAAGGCTCATATATAGTCGCAAATGATTTTTCCAACAAGAGCAAGGATTGAATAAGTCATGTTTGAATACGATTTGGCTGTTATAGGCGGAGGTCCCGCAGGGCTTGCCGCCGCTATATCGGCATACGAAAACGGAATAAAAAGCATTGTGGTAATAGAACGGGATGTTGAGCCCGGCGGGATTCTTAACCAATGCATACACCACGGCTTCGGGCTGCACCGCTTCTCCCAGGAGCTTACCGGTCCTGAATATGCCACAAGATTTATCAAGCGTCTAAAAGAGACCGAGGCTGTACTCCTTACCGGTACAATGGTGCTCAAACTCACCTCTGACAAGCGGATAACCTGTGTGAACAAGAGCAGCGGGCTCTTTACCATAAAGGCAAAGGCGGTAATACTTGCAATGGGCTGTCGGGAACGCAACCGAGGACCCATAGGGCTGCCGGGGGACAGGGGCAGCGGTATCTTCAGCGCGGGCAGCGCACAACGGTATATAAATATCGACGGATATATGGTAGGTAAAAAAGCGGTCATTTTGGGGAGCGGAGACATTGGTCTGATTATGGCGAGGCGAATGACGCTGGAGGGCGCAAAGGTGCTTGCGGTAGCCGAAATAATGCCGCATTCCAACGGTCTGAGCCGCAATATTGCCCAATGCCTTGATGATTTCGGAATACCTCTCTATCTTTCTCATACCGTAACGGAGGTTACGGGCAAGTCAAGGCTGGAACGGGTTGTCATATCCAAGGTGGACAGCGACTTTATGCCCATACCCGGCACCCAAAAAGGGTTCGAGTGCGACACTCTGCTTCTTAGCGTGGGACTTATCCCCGAAAACGAGCTAACCCGGGAAGCGGGCGTTCTCATCGATGACAGGACTAACGGCGCCGTTGTTTACGACGATATGCAGACCGAGACCGAGGGAATATTTGCCTGCGGTAATGTGCTGCATGTGCATGATTTGGTCGATTTTGTTTCGGCGGAAAGCGAAAAGGCGGGCAAAAACGCAGCCTTATATATTACCAACGAGTGTAGGTCGCACAACAAGGATGCAGCGATTCACATCTCAAACGGAAACGGAGTTTCTTATACAGTGCCTCAGAAGTTTCTTCCGAGCAGAATAGAAAAGGGGCTTGAGGTTTATTTCAGGGTGAGAACCAAAAGCGAGAAATCTCTCATTGAAGTCAGGGACGAGAAAGGAATTGTTGCGACCTATAAGCGGGAGTTTCTGCTCCCTGCGGAAATGGAAAAGCTTGTTATACCAAAGAAATTGCTGGAAAACAGTAAAGGAAACTTAACGATTTCGATTAAGGAACGGTAAAAAAATGAGTGTAAAGGAATTTATCTGCACGGTGTGTCCGAGAGGCTGCCGACTTAAGACGGACGAAAAAACGCTTTCGGTAACGGGGAACTCCTGTCCGAAGGGAGTTGAGTATGCTCTTAACGAAATAAAGAATCCGCTCCGTACGCTGACAAGCACGGTTTTTATAATAGGCGGAATCCATAAAAGGCTGCCGGTACGCACCGATATACCTGTACCTAAGGATAAGCTCTTTAACTGTATGGAGATTATACATATGCATACGGAAAAAAGCCCTGTAAAAGCAGGGCAGGTTCTGATAAAAAACATAGCGGGAACCGGAGCAAACATTATCGCTACCAGAGACATGTAGTCAACCGACCAAAACGGAATATTCCATAGCCAATAAAAGGAACATAGCCGCTGCGCTGACAATATTTGCCGTTATCGCATAGGCTATTCTTTTTTTGCGTGTGCCTTCGGTGAGTAAGAAGGCAAAGGCGGTAACCTCGGCGGCGATTATAACCAGTTCCACGGGCAGCAGCACAACATAGCTTGCAAGCAGCCCTAATTTTAATAAAGAAGTGGACATTACAAGTGTCATTCCCGCTTGAGTTATCAGGTTAACAGACAGAAAAACACCCAGAGTTAAGGCGGTCTTGAACCTGAACAGTAAAAGCACCGCACCTTCGAGTATTAGAGTGGGAAGCAATGACATCAGGAACTGCTTTACATAGATCCATGCCAGCGTAAGACCGGTCTCCTCGGTAACCTCCCCGGTTTCATAATCATAGTACACAGTAGATACATAGGAGACCTTATTTATTGTGCGGGTAACGGTAACCTTATTCTCGGGTGTAATTATAATAATTTTGTATTTATCGGGAACCCCCATATAACCGAAGGAGTGAACAGCGTCGCCCTCTCTTCTCTCTCCGGTCAGCTTACCCCATAATGAGGCTTTGGTTCCGTGTGTTAGTGCCGCATACCAGCCGCTAATACCGTGATTCTCGAGCAATGAGAGCTTTTCGGCATCAAGCAGGTCTCGTGTATCCTCGATATTATCATATAATGGAGCGTCATAATCAATGAGCAGGTCAAGATAATACTCCTCTTCGGGAGGGTTTGTAACTATAACCGTCAGCCTCGGTTTTGGTCCGAAGTCAGCGGATGCTGAGAGCGGTATTAATAATATACTTAAGAGCAGAAAGAGCAAAAAGCAGGATTTGTTTACATGCAAAATTGCACCTCCCGTTATTTCTTGCTTTTATCCGATTATCTAAAGTATTAGTATAATTTATGCTTGATTTTTTATTCCCGGTATGGTATTATTTCATCGTGGCAAAAAACAAGGGGCATTAGCGCAGCTGGGAGCGCACCACACTGGCAGTGTGGGGGTCAGGGGTTCAAGTCCCCTATGCTCCACCATATTCCCGTCGGTTACATTCTGACGGGATTTTTATGCGCTTTGGTCTGATTCTGCAAATTCAGGCGTTTCAATCCCTAACGACTTGCAATCCAAGGTCAAATCTATTTCTATTTCGTAATCGCGTTTCACCCTAACCGATTCCATGATGCGAGATACAACTATATTCCGCTCACTAAAAAAGCACATTCCGTTTTTGGAGTGTGCCGATTGTATATATTATAGCTAATAATCGCCATAACCATATGAGATATATTCGATAAAGCCCTCCTCGGATATTCCTAGAATAGTATATTTTACTCCGTAATCATATGTATATTCGACAATTTCCAATTTGCCGTTTCCGTTTAAATCCATGATGTTTAATACTGAGTATTCTCTGATATATAGAGGCGTGGTTGCCTGCCGTACATATTCTTTTCCGTTATAATTTATAATCAGCTTTGTTTCATCTACTCCTGACTCATCGCATTGGCTGAACTCCCACCGTATTTCATCCATAACACCGTTTCCGTCAATATCTACAACCGCAGTATTACCGTTAAAAACAGGCTTTCTCGGAAACACTTCCCAATCACACGAGATTCCAATTGCTTTGTTGACCGAAATCTCTAATTCATTTTTCATATTAGGAATAAGGTGAGGGGTTGAGTGCACAAAAACCAGTTCAACATTGTCGCATATTACGTTATAGCTCTCTGCATTTATATCATAGAAAACAATCAGATCATTTTGCTTTAGTAGCTCGCAATCAACCTCGGTTCGGTTGGAATTTATATTGTATAAATCCTCAAGCTCTTTATTGTTATAGTAATAATCATATATACTATTGAAGCTGCCGTTCCTTGAACCGCCTATTATAGTAAAATCGTTTTCAACATAAATAATAATCGGACTGTTTTGGTTTATGCTTGTATTACTAACATTTGCTGTGTCGTTGCCGTTTTTTTGGCTGTTATCAGAAGAAACCGCCTGTTCAAGCGTTTTCGTACAGGATGTAAGTAAAATAAGCATAAACGCAAAAAAAACAAATAAATACTTCATTTACCCCACTCCTTTTAGCTCTTATATAGTAATAATGAATAAAAAAGCTAAAAATGTTTCATCTCTGCACAATTTTTATTCAAACCACGGAATTTTTATCGCTTTGCCGTTATGCAGCCATTTCTGCGGGCAGGTTGTCTCGATCCAATCCAGCGGAATAAGGGTGTCGGTCTGCACCGAGTTGACCGCAAAGGCTTCGGCAAGCTCCTTTTCCTGTTCCTCATTCAGAACTCCGGGCTTGCAGGAGACAAACAGCGGCGAACCGCTGAGTGCAAGCGCCTTCAGCCACAGGCGGTTCTTCTCCCACGGGACAAGCTCGGTAATACCCACGCAGTCGGCATCCACGGTGTAAAAAATGTTATGCTGCGACATGCGGAAGGCAAGCGTGTTCACCCCGAGCTTTCGGGTACGAAGCCATTCCTTGCCGCTTGTGTCGTCCCCGGTGCGGTTTATCTCAACCAGTCCGGCGCAAAGGTGGCTGATTGTGTTACAGCCTATTATAAGGGCATCTCCTGCCGCCTCCCTTATTGCGCGGTAAAAATCCAGCACGATTTCGGCACTGGTTCTGCTGCTGTCATAAAAAGACCAATTATCCTCATCCCCCGCAATGGATCTGGGGCGGTTCATTCCCCATGCTCCGAACATATCAAAGGTGGAATAATCATGCTTTATAAGCTTGTAGCCCCAGCTTACGATTCGTCTCGTATCCTCCTTGACATGCTCGATAACCTCGGGGTGAGAAGGGTCTAAGAAGCTGTTATCTCTGGAGAGCCGCCAATCTTCCTTCACACCGGGTGATTCCTTCCTTACATCCGCAAGAAAGCGAATCCATATTCCGGGCTTTACATCCATTGCGGTTATTTCTTCGGCAAGCTTTTTCATGTCCGGGAACTTTTGGTTCCCGCAGTGCCAGGGACCGTCGCAGTTATATGGCTGCCATCCGTCGTCTATGACCATAAACGGACGGTTTTTCAATCCCTTTGTTGCGTCGGCAACAATCGAGGCATCCCGCAATATCTCCTCGTGAGAGCTGTTTCCGTAAGCATAATACCAGTTATTTGAGCCGTAAACTGGTGTCTTGGGGAAAATCCCGTCGTCGCACATGCTGCGGCAGAACTGCTGCCCCGCCTCAAATGCCGTTATATTCCTATAATCTCCGAAAACAACGGTCACCGCCTCAAGCGTTCTTCCGCCCAGAACAACGCCGCTTCCTCCGCAGCGCACATCCAACCAAAGGGTTGCGCCCGCTCCGTCAAGGTTCCAATAGCAAAGCGAATTCGGGCGCACCCGAACACCGAAGGCGCAGGTTCGGCGAAACTCTGAGGGCTTGTCATCCGACGAATCGGTTATAAAAAAGTACCACGGCATAAAAATATCTGGGTTTATGCTCCGCCACTCCATAGTGCCGTAGGCACGCTCCCACTCGTCGCCCAGAACCTTGGTGAACCCGCTCGGTATATCCCCGTCCGCAAAGCTCCAGCGAAGTGTTATATAGCTGAGCGGAGTCGTATCCGCCTTAACGCTTACCTTAAGCGTTTTCCCTTCTGTTATCACACAGGAAAGCGAAATGTCCTTCTCTTTCAGCGTGCTTGAACTGATTTTTTCGGCAACCCCGCCTTCATATATCAGCGTTATTCTGTCAGGTATTCTTATGTTCATAATCTGCTCCGTATTTGTTTTTTTCGAGTATAGCACAATGAAAAAGAATATGCAATCCTAATAATAGTTGATTTTTATGAATTTGTGTGATAATATTAGATAATTTAAATTTGAAAGGATGATATCATATGAAAACTATTAATATATTTATTTCAATGCAAACAGGGAGGATGACTATACTTTAATCCTCCTTAAAAAACGGAGGAAGCTATTTTGAACAGACAATTTATCTCAAAGCACTGGTACGCCAGTTCATATGAGAAATTTGAGAATCAAACAAACGATGTGGGGTTCTTATTAAGGATCTTGCACGAACAGACTGATGGAACACCTAAAAATATCCTTGAAGTTGCTTGTGGCAGCGGACGGATCAGCATCCCACTTGCAAAGGCAGGACACAAAGTTACGGGTTTCGATGCGAATGAGTTCATGCTACTTCGCTGTTACCTCAAAATGAAGAACATTCCCAATATCACTTGCTATCAAGCAGATGCTATAAACGCGGATTGGGGTACTGGATTTGATGTTGTTGTAATGGCTGGGAACATTCTAATTAACATCGAAACTGATATGGATTACGCCGAAGCGCAACGAACTTTTATCTACAAAGCAGCGGCGGCGCTACATTCTGACGGACATTTGATTTTGGATTACGACCAACACTCACATGCATCAGCAGTTAAGTTTTTCAACCGCTTGGGAGAGAGCGGTCGCTTGGGTGATAACTCTGAATATGCTGACGAATTGGGAACCAGGGGGAAAATCAAAATCTACGGCAATGTTTACGACCCGGTGACTCGCATTTGCACATGGGTAAGCCATAGGGATTTGTTAACGAACAACGGTGAACGCATTATCGAATCAACGATGGGTTACAAGCATATCCCGACATTGACACAGGTTTGCGGATGGCTCAATGATGCAGGTTTTTCTATTGAGAGAACCTACTGCAATTACACAGACGAGCCGTTGTCTGAACAAGCCCCAGATTATGCCCGGGCAACCATTTGGGCAAAAAAACAATAATACCTATATAAAAATATATGTACTAAGCCCTGCCAAATCCGGCAGGGCTTAGTTTTTATACTGATAAATCTATATCTTCTCTATCATATCCGCTAAATTATCCAGCCAGTCGCCCTCAAAAAGCTCAATCATTCCCTTATCCACGGCAGCGGCAAGCTTGGGGTTAATGGGCAGCTTGGACAGCGTGTCTATTCCGAACTCGGCGGCAATTCTCTCTACCTCGCTGGTTCCGAAAATATTATGCTTGGAATTACAATCCGGGCAAATGAAATAGGACATATTCTCCACTATTCCGAGTACCGGTATATTCATCATACCCGCCATTTTCATCGCCTTTGTCACAATCATTCCGACCAGCTCCTGGGGTGAGGTAACGATAACAATTCCGTCAACGGGCAAAGACTGGAACACCGTAAGCGGTACGTCTCCCGTTCCCGGGGGCATATCCACAAACATATAGTCAACATCCTTCCAGATTACATCGCTCCAGAACTGCTTGACCGTTCCCGCAAGTATCGGTCCTCTCCAGACAACAGGGTCGGTATCGTTTTGCAGCAGAAGGTTGATCGACATAAGCTGTATCCCGGTCTTGGTTTTTGCCGGAAGTATGCCCTGCTCGATTCCCTCCGCCTTTTGCTTTATTCCAAAGCTCTTTGGTATGGAGGGACCGGTAATATCAGCGTCTAAAACGGCGCTTGCATACCCTTTGCGGTTGAACAGAACCGCAAGCATCGAGGTTACCAGGGATTTCCCCACACCGCCCTTGCCGCTTATTACTCCTATGACCTTTTTTACACTGCTGAGCTCGTGTGGTTTTTCCAAAAAGGAGGTCTGCTCACTCTCTCTTTCCGCACAGCTCTCTCCGCAGCTGCTGCAATCGTGACTGCAATTCTCGCTCAATTTTTACATCGCCTTTCCTAAATTTATTATTCTATTCCCACAATGTCGGATACCGGCATTGTGAACACTACCGAATGTGCCGGAGTATCCTTACCCGCTTTTTGCATTATTGCCTTCATTATTCCCGCTTTATCTTTTTCTTTCGCTATAATGAAGACCATTTCCTTTTCATCTGCCAAGGAAAGCTTACAGAACTTCTCTGCAGCCGCATTGCAGGTTCCCTTTGCATGAATAACTGTACCGCCTGAGGCGTTTGCCTTGCGTGCGGCATTCATTACAAGCTCGGTATACCCTTGATTCGCAATCGCTATAATAAGCTGATGCTCGTTTTTTTCCATATCATCCACCTTGTTATCCGCCTTTCCCTTTATCTCAACAGCGTTTTCGTCCTCATATTTTAAGTATTGCAGGGAGGTAGCGCCGCCAACGCTCTCTATTGACACGGAAAGCGCAATCCCATTGCTTTGTATTCCTGTACCTATAGCGTGCTTAAGCTCCTGCATGATGTTTCTATAGGTGCTGCCGTAAGCAAACGAAAAAAGCATTGTTTTTTCGGTTGCTTCTATACCGAGGGAATCCAATGTTTCGTCGGATGCCGTTCCGTTTGCGGGCACACTCAACACAGACGGGGAACCTCTTTCTCTAAGAAAGGTCATAAACTTCTCGCCGAACTCCCGCTCCATTACCGTTATAATCATTTTAAGCTCACTCATAAAAAAAGCTCTCTTTTCTTTTGTTAAAGATTTATAATATCCTCATCCGCCGTTTCCGTCGTAACAACAGCATCCTGTTCCTTAACCTGTTTAGAAACCTTTAATTTATAATATAACCCCATCACCTGTATTGTTATCAGGGGGGTCATCGTAACCATGGCTACCAGCCCAAAAGCACTTGCAACCACATCCCCGCTTGTACCCTCAGCCGCACCTATGGCAAAGGGTAATAGAAAGGTTGCGGTCAACGGTCCGGAAGCTACTCCTCCCGAATCAAAGGCTATGGAGGTGAATAAGTTGGGTGCGAAAAAGGTCAACAGGAGTGCTATAAAATACCCGGGTACAATAAACCACATAATCGAAACGCTTGCAAGTATTCTAAGCATTGCCAGACCGAGTGAAAGGGAAACTCCTATCGAAAGGCTTGCGTTCATTGCTCTGCGGCTTATTGCTCCCGCTGTTATCTCCTCCACCTGTCTGTTCAAGACCTGCACAGCCGGCTCGGCGGTTATTATAAAGTATCCCATAACCATTGCAATCGGCACAATAATCCAATTTGTCTCTTTTTGCGCCAAAATATTTCCGAGATAGCTTCCCACCGGCATAAACCCTACATTAACACCGGTCAGAAACAAGACCAATCCGATATAAGTATATACAAAGCCTACCAGAACTCTAACAAACCGACTCTTAGTCGGCTTGGAGGTTAAGAGGGTAAAAACAAAGAAAAACAGAACGATAGGCGCAACCGCAATCAGCATTTGCTTCATTTGATGCGGAATATTTTTAGTAAAAATCCTCCATAGCTCCACCGAATCCTTAGCATCGGGCAGAACGGGTGGTACATAAGCACCGCTGTCCACATTATAAAAAAAGGACAACAGCAGTACGGCAATAATCGGTCCTATCAAAGCCAGAGCTATTAGACCGAAACTGTCACTCTCCGCATCTTTATCGCTTCTTATGGAGGATATACCTATTCCAAGCGCCATTATGAACGGTACCGTCATGGCTCCGGTAGCAACACCTCCGCTGTCAAATGCAACCGGAATAAAACTATCCGGAACAAAAAAAGCAAGCACAAGCACAACCGCATAAAAAAACATTAAAACATAAGAGAGCCTTATCGCAAACAAAATCCTTAGCACGGCTACAATCAAAAACACTCCCACACCGAGCGCAACCAAAATGATTAAAACAGGAGTGCTAATATAGGGAACCTGCTCGGCAAGCACTTGAAGCGATGGCTCGGATGCGGTTATCATAACGCCTATAACGAAAGCAATTAACACAATCACCCATATTTTACGGGTCTTTGTCATATGTGCGCCTACCTTTTCGCCGAACGTTATCATCGCCATTTCTGCACCCAAGGTAAACAGCCCGAAACCAATGGTAAGCATCACCGCTCCTAAAATAAACGCCATAAGAGCATTTGTAGGCACGGGGGTAACGAAAAAGCAAAGTATAAGCACAATAACGGTTATAGGCAGCACCGAGGAAAGCGCTTCCTTAAGCTTTTTTTCAAAAATGGTACGCCTTTTTGCTATAAAAAGCCTTCCCTCCGATAAAATATCTCTCTTTTTTTCTCTCATCTCCTCACCTTTTTATGCTCTGTCTAATATAAATAAAGCTTGCTCTCCACATAATCGGCAACCTCTGCTATAGGAAGTCTTACCTGCTCCATGCTGTCCCTGTCCCTTATTGTAACGCAGCCGTCCTCGACGCTGTCAAAGTCATAGGTTATACATAACGGAGTGCCTATCTCGTCCTGCCTGCGGTAACGCTTTCCGATTGAGCCGGTGTCGTCAAAGTCAGTCATAAACCGTTTGGATAATTCGGAATGTATCTCACCCGCCTTTTCGCTGAGCTTCTTGGAAAGGGGTAGCACAGCCGCCTTAAACGGAGCGAGTGCGGGATGCAGACGAAGCACCGTTCTTATATCCTCCGCTCCGTCCTTACCGATGTTCTCCTCGTCGTATGCGTCAATCAAAAATGCAAGCGCGATTCTGTCGCAGCCCAGCGACGGCTCTATTACATACGGAACATACTTCTCGTTGGTTTCCGGGTCAAAATAGGTGAGGTCCTCCCCGCTTTTCTCCATATGCGCCTTGAGGTCAAAGTCCGTACGGTCCGCAACCCCCCACAGCTCTCCCCAGCCGAAAGGGAACAAGAATTCAAAATCGGTGGTGGCGTTGGAATAGTGAGAGAGCTCCTCTTCTCCGTGGTCTCTTGTTCTGATTGAATCCTCCCGAAGTCCCATTCCGGTAAGGAAGCTCTTGCAATAATTCTTCCAAAAGTCAAACCACTCAAGGTCGGTGCCCGGCTTGCAGAAGAACTCCAGCTCCATCTGCTCAAACTCCCTTGTGCGGAAGGTGAAGTTGCCCGGAGTAATCTCGTTGCGGAAGCTCTTGCCGATTTGCGCAACACCGAACGGAACCTTTTTGCGGGAGGAACGCTGAATGTTCTTAAAGTTTACAAAAATACCCTGTGCGGTCTCCGGACGCAAATAAACCTCCGCCTGACTGTCCTCGGTTACTCCCTGAAAGGTCTTGAACATCATATTGAACTTTCTGATAGGGGTAAAGTCGCTCTTTCCGCAGCCCGTGCAGGTAACGCCCTTTTCATTTATATAATCGGCGAGCTGCTCATTATTAAGCCCGTCCACCTTCATTTCAATGCCGTTTTTTTTGTTATACTCCTCGATTAGCTGATCTGCACGGTGCCGCATTTTGCAAGCCCTGCAGTCAATCAGAGGGTCGTTGAAGTTCACCACATGACCGGAGGCAACCCACACCTCACGGTTCATAAGTATTGAGCTGTCCAATCCCACATTATATGGGCTCTCCTGTACAAACTTGCGCCACCAAGCCCTCTTCACATTGTTCTTGAGCTCTACGCCTAAGGGACCGTAATCCCAAGTGTTTGCAAGCCCCCCGTATATCTCGCTGCCGCTGTAAACAAAGCCTCTTCCCTTGCAAAAGGAAACGATTTTGTCCATTGTTTTTTCCCGATTGTTCATTAAATTATGTTTTCCTCTCCGTGTTTTACTGATACTACTATATTATATATATTTTTTACCCAAAATCAAGCACATAAACCAACGGGAGCTGAAGAAACAGGAGAATTTATTCCGAGTACCCTTTCCCACTGCGCCTGCTCAGTAACCTTAACCGTCTTAAAGCACTTTCTTATTACTGAGCACATATATACCGCTTTGTCATAGACCTTTTTGTTTTTTATAATAAAATCCAGATCGTCGTCGGCATACTTATACAAGAAATCCTCTCCGGAAACAAATAGGTACTGAAACATCACCGCCCTGTCCTCATAATCATAGGTCTTTTGGTAGCTGCTCAAAAAATACACATTTGAGGTATAATAGCCGTTATATACATATCTCATATCCGAATACATATTGCCGTTTCCGTCGAAATAACTGTCGTTATACTCAAACCCCCTCGGCAAATAGTCGTACCAGTCGGAATAGCCGTTATTATCTATAAAAGAAAACCTCATATCGATATATTCGTCCATTGCGTGCATAATTTCATGTGCAAAGGTCAGCTCAAGCGTGTCCGAATAGTTGCCGTCAGCCACAATAACATATCTGTTGTTGTAGTCGGTGTAATAAAAGCCTGCGGCGTCCACGACCCTGTCCTCTCTCTTGCCGACAAGAGTGCCTGTAATATTAAACTCTATCTGCCATATTTTACCGCTGCACAGCTCGTCAAAGAACCCCTTCGGGAACTTCTCCAGCACATTTTCAAGGCTGTCCAGCGCCGATTCCACCAAATAATTATTTGTCAGCGTCTCGGGCTCGTATGTCGGATAGCTCTTTATTGCATCCTCATAAATGTTTACGATTACCCCGTATTCCTGTCCGAGGTCATATGCCCGTTTCCCCTGCTCGGTTAACTCCTGATAGTCAACGCTGCCGTCATATGTATATTTACCCTCTGAGGGTGTTTTTCCGTCGGTTATAATCAGACAGACCGAAAAGGATCCATAAAGCTCCTCCCCGGAATCCCTGTAAACGGGAACTGCTACAAGCCTTTTATCCTGCGATAAAGAAGCGTATCCGAACATGGGAGAGTCATCTCCCTTTATGAGAAATTCGGATACACATTCCTTCCGACCGGTATCATAAACACGGATAATGCTCTCCGGTCCGGTCTGTCTGGTTACAAAGCAATCCTCTCCCGCCCAAACGGGCTGCTCATAGTTGCTCTTAAGCGATATTTTATGCAGCTTATCTGTTTTTCCACCCCTCACATAGGTGAGCCTGTCATTATAATCCAAATCTTCAAACAAGCACAGGTTGCCCCCCGTTGAAATCGGTGAGCCGGTCAAATAATCCACCGTAGAGCCCAGTCCGGTTTTTCTGCTGTATATATACTGCTCCGACCAATAACCGTTCTCCTTATAACTGTACCCATACACATAAAGATAGGCGGCGGTACTTACTAAGCTGTAAAACTCCGCATCAAACGGCTCTCTGATAAGAACCCTTTCCGATTCCGTTTCGGTATTAAAGGTATACACAAAGCCGTCTTCAACATAGACAAGCTCCCCTCCGAAGGAGGTGACAGCGGTTTGCTCATCCGTCTTCTCGAACAAATACGCATTATCATCTTCAAGCACATTCTTATAAAAATCATACCTGACAATATCTCCAAACGTGCAGAGCAGCGCACTTCCGTCCGGATACAGTGATAATGAGGTCTCTCTATCGGTTTCCAAAAGTCGACGGGTGCTTCCGTCAAAAATATCATAAAGGTATAGAACAGTAGCTTCCTCGTTATACAGCGAAAAAAGCAGCTCGCTCTCGCTTATAAACATCAAGTTTCTGATGCCCTCGTAGTCCTCAAAGCCTCCGTCAATGTTGATGCCGAAAACACCCTCGTAATCCTCAAGCTCCTCTCCATACAGCAGCTCGCTGTAATCAGGTTTTTGCTCGTAATCCGATGTGTCCGAGGAATCCTCCCCGGAGGTATGGTGGCTCCTGTCCCGCATTTTCTCCCGCCAGTCGTCGGGGTTGTTACGGGGGAAAGCACAGCCCGACAGAGCCGCAGCTATTATCGCCGCCGTAATAAAAACACACAAGAATCCTTTAAGAGAATGAAGTCTCATAACCATACCTCCGTAATATCTTATTTTTTTATCAGCTTGCTCATTTGCTTTTGAGCCATAACCAGCTTATAGTACCTGCCATCGGTGCGCATAAGCTCATCGTGGGTGCCGATTTCCTCAATGCTGCCTTTTTCAAAAACAACCAGCTTTGTTGCGTTCCTGAGCGTGGACAGCCGGTGCGCAATCGCAATTGTGGTTCTGCCCTCGGTCAGGCGATTAAGCGCATCCTGAATCTGCTTTTCGGTCTCGGTATCCAGCGAAGCGGTTGCCTCGTCAAGAATAAGTATTCGGGGATTACGCAGTATGGCTCTCGCAATCGCAATCCTCTGCCGTTCACCGCCCGACAGGGTGTGTCCCCTGTCTCCCACATAAGTATTGTAGCCGTCCGGCTGCCTCATAATAAATTCGTGTGCGTTGGCAAGCTTTGCGGCACGGACTACCTCCTCGGGCGTAGCATCCGGCTTGGCATACCTTATATTATTAAAAACAGTACCGTTAAACAAAAAGGTCTCCTGAAGAACCACACCCATCTGGGAGCGCAGGCTGTGCTGAGAGTATTCCCTTATGTCGTTTCCGTCTATCAAGAGCCTGCCGGTCGTAACATCATACAGCCGCATAATCAGGTTAATGGCGGTTGTTTTTCCGACTCCGCTCCTGCCCACAAGACCGACCATCTCTCCGTTCTTTATCTGAAGATTAATGTTCTTGAGCACATGCTCATAGCTGTTATAGCCAAAGCACACGTCCCTAAAATCTATATCTCCGTGTATCTCGGCTTCTATGGGCTTCTCCGCATCCTCAAGCTCGCTCTCTTCGTCGATAAGCTCAAACACCTTTGCAAGCGAGGTTGCGGTTCTTGCCAGTCGTCTGGGAACAAACGCCATCCAGCGTATCGGTCCGTATATAATCGCAACATACGCAATGAACTGAGTAAGCTGTCCGAGCTGCATGGTTCCGTCCAGAATCCTGTTGCCCACGATGAAAATAACCACAAACTCGCCTATTCCCAGCAAAAAGGAGGCGAAGGGAACTATAAGGTTCCAGGTAAGCTCGTTCTTTTTGGATATATCGGCCACCCGTTTTGCCGCTATGCGAAAGCGTGCTTCCTCCTTTTTCTCGGTTCCGAACACCTTGACCACCCGCATTCCGGAAAAAACATCATGCAGCAGAGAGCCGAGGTCGGTTTCTGTATGCCACTGCCGGTGATACATTTTGTGTGTATATTTTCTTATCGCTTGGAACAGGAGGAACATTAAGGGTACAGGAATCAGCACCAAAACGGTCAGCTTCCAGTCGAGAATGAGCATCATAACGACCACCGAGACAAGAATCAGAAGCTGCTGGAACAAATCGGGTAAAAGGTGTACCAGAAACTCCTTCAAAACATTGGCATCACTGGTTATTCTCGTTATCAGCTCTCCGGCGGAACGCCTTGTTATGCCCGAAAGGGACAGTGCCTGTATTTTTTCATACAGCATCTGGCGCAGTCTTACCAGCACCGCATTTCCGGTCTTTACGACAATTATGCGCCGAAACATATTAGCAACAGCTACCGACAAGCCGCAGGCGATAATCCAGACTATCAGCATCCAGAATCCCGAATAAACGGGGTTCTCCGCCGTGATATAATCGTCTATCAGAATCCGTGTAAGAGCGGGGGTAAGGACGCTTATTCCGCTTACGATAAAAAACAGCAGTCCGGCTACCGCAAGCGCCTTCACATGGGGTCTTGCATACGGTAACAGTCTAAAAAACAGGCGTTTTTTATTAACGCATTGCAGACATACGGTAGAGCCCTGTCTTATGTGCTTTCCGCATTTCGGGCAAATCCTGTAATCGTTTTCCCCGATATTTCTGCCCTCCTTCACTGCAATTATCTTCTTTACCGCAGTCTGGAGAGCAAGGGAATTCTTCATGTCCGAGCGACATAGCTCATAGTCCTCGCCGTCAATGGTATACTCGATTGCGGCACAACCTACATTGCTTATATATCTGAACTCCTCAATATCACCGATAGTATATTCCTTTATGCTTTCCTCCCCGTCAACCGCAATATATATGATACCGCAGCTAATAACACCGGCTCCAAAAACAAAATCGTTCTCCGGGTTAAGGTTGAAGTCAAAGCCGAAATCGGCTCTCCCGCTCACAGCGGATTTCACCCTTTCCCGGATTCGTAACTGCTCGGGGGATTGTTTTTTCTTTTTTTTCATCGTATTGTCCTTTTTATCTTAAAGATAAAGCTCAATCTTTCTATAGCTCTTTCCATCAAGAGCAAGCGTATCTTTTATGCTGTAACGGTTACCGTCAACATCGCTCAGCACCAGTCTTGTGTCACTGACACGGGCAATGTTGCGGTATGTATCATGCATGGAAAAGCTCATTCTTCCTTTATCCGTTTCTACCTCCCAATAGGAGTAGCCCAGCTTCTCCTTAAGAGAAATTATCTTTGTTATCTCCGGACAAAGGTACTTGCGCTCAAGAGCCTCACGGATTATTCCGGAATCCTCGTCCGAAAAATCGAAGATGCTCCTAATAACCCCGTATTCCTTACCGTCCTTATCCAGCACCGAAATGAATTCGTCGGGCATATCAAAGGGGAACATCCTATGGAAATATACCCTTCCGAGATCCTGCCACGCCGGATTTTCATCCTGTCCCTCCGTCAAATCGTCCTTTTTTATCGGGGGAATAAACGCCTTCATTGCGGGGAAACCGTTTTTTGTGTTATATAGTTTTGCATTACTCGGTGTAAAATACCGTATTTCTGCCAAATCCAAAAAGTTCTCCATTTATGCTTTCCTTTCAGTAGTAAGCAAGCTTGTGCCGCTGCAGGTTATGCCTCTATACCGATAGTCTTAAGTGCTTCCGCCTGCATTTTATAAAGCTTATGATATACGCCCTTCTTTTTGAGTAGCTCGGTTGCGGTGCCGCTCTCCGGCATTTTTCCGTTCTCGATAACAATAAGATTGTCGGCATCCCGAAGGGTTGACAGACGGTGAGCGATAATAATGGTGGTTCTGTCCCTTGTAAGGCGGTTTATCGCCTCTTGAATCTGCCTTTCGGTCTGGGTATCCATCGCCGCGGTGGCCTCGTCAAGGATTAATATCCTCGGATTCTTCAATATCGCACGGGCTATAGATATCCTCTGCCGCTCCCCTCCGGAGAGCTCCTTGTTGCCAAATCCGATTTGCGTATGGTAGCCGTCCGGATACTTAACTATAAACCGGTGAGCGCCCGCAATAACCGAAGCGGAAATAACCTGCTCATTGGTCGCCTCGGGACAGGCATATCTGATATTCTCCAGTATGGAGCCTCTGAACAGATAGGTCTCCTGCGAAACAATGGAAACCGCTCTCCTCAGAGTTTCAAAGGATAATTCCTTTATATTTATTCCGTCAATAAAGATTTTGCCGTCTACAACATCATAGAGCCTTGTAAGCAGGTTCACCAGCGTGCTTTTTCCCGCTCCGGTATGCCCGACAATGCCCAGAGTGTTTCCCGCGGGTACACAAAAGCTTATGTCCTCGATAACCTTGCGGTTCTCTACATAGGAAAAGGACACATTGCGGAACTCCACCTCACCCTTCACTTCCTTCAGGGACACGGGGTTATCACTCTCCTTAACCTCTGAGGTAGCCTCGCTTATCTCAAAAAGCCGCTGCAAGGAGTTAAGACACTCGGACCACCAGTTAGAAATATCCGCAAGGAATTGTATCGGTCCGTAAATAAGGCTGAAATACGCAATAAAGGTCATAAGGGTTGCATAATCCATGTTGCCCGTTCCGCTCATTACCTGATACCCGCCTATGCCCCAAACTATGTAGGAGCCAATCTTTAACAGGAAGAATAGCAGCGGAAATATCTTAGCCGCCTTTGTGCCTATCTCGGTGTCCGCCTCCGCCGATTTGCCGCTTCGCTTGTCGAAGCGCTTCATCTCGTCCTCTTCTCTGGAAAAGCTCTTTACCACCCTCATCCCGTTAAGAACGTCGCTGATAAGCGAATTGAAGGAGCGTCTCCTCGAATATGACTTTGCATGCAGCTTCTGGAACAGGAGAAAAATAAGCTTGAAGGTTACAAAGAAAATGGGAACCGTTACGAAGGCATATAAAGTCAGCAGCGGGTTAAGAATAAACATTATTATCATAAACACCGCAAGCTGCACTACATTAAGCACAAAATAAGGGAACCCGTCGCAGAAAAACCAGTAAATCATCAGGGAATCATGGTTTATCTGGGTCATCAGCCCGCCGGTCTGCCTGTTGGTGAAAAAGGAAAGAGAGAGCCGGCTTATGGTCTCGAATATGGTCTTTTTTAAGTCATATGTAACCTCTGCCGCAACCTTTGCGGATATAGCTCCGTTGAGAAGGCTTACAAGAAGGGAAGCAAAACGAACCGCTATCATCACAAGAATTATCTTGCCGATTGCGCCGTAATATTTTCCGCCTTCCTTCAGAACATCCCGATAAAAAATCTGGTTGCCGACATAAGGAGCGACCGCTCCGAGCGCCGCTATAAGGGAAAGCGCCGTAAATATCATAATAATATAACCCTTGTAGCGTAAAAAAAGCTTGGAGAGCTTTTTTATCAATCTTACTTTGTCCATGCATTTCGGACAAATTTTGCGCTCCTTATCAGGGTATCTTCTTCCGCATTTCGGACAGGAATTATTCTCGAAATCGGTATCCTTCAGCCTGTCTTCGTCGATTCTTCCTTCCTTCTTCAAATCCTCGATGGCACGGCAAAAAATACCCGCATCCCGTTTATATGTGCCGGAAAAGCAAAACAAAAGCACCGGCTCTTTGTTTCTGAGAGCCGTTACCATTCCCGTAGAAATTAACTGCTCCGCCTTTACCTCCTCCAGCTCCTCAATCCGAAAGCTCTCGAACCTTGATTCCTCAAAGCGTTCTGTGCGAATGGGATTGCCGTTGAGCTTTCTGCCGGCTCGTTCAAAAACAAGCGCACCCTCGGCAACCGCAACACATTTATCGTCAACTATAACATAAACATCCTTAAAAACCGAATCGCAGCCTATGTCGCTTCTTAAAAGCAGCAGCGCCCGGTCAGGATCTATCCCCTTGTCAAAAAAATACTCTGTTATTGCTGCGGGGAATTTTTCTAAACTAATCATAAAAAACCTCTGAAATTCTGTTCGGAACGGTATAATACAGTTTACACCCGCCTTCCGAAAAAATCAAGCGTTCTTAGCCCGTTATAGCTCATTTTTGGGCGTCTCACAGCCATTACGGGCATAAAAATAGCCGGAATAAGCATTCATAAAATGCCGCTCCCGGAAAACAAAGCCTACAGCGAATAAACGATAAACTACAATAGACAGCCCGTTTCTATCCGCTTTCTTGTTATTGGGAGCATTTTTCTACCGCCGCCGTTTGTGGGATTGTTGTTATGTCCCGACGCAACCGGAGCGAATTGTCTAACCTTGTTGCCGTGATTAATCATTTCCTTAATACCTCCCTTTCCTTAATTTATTCGGCGTTTGTTCAAATATGCTCTATTATCCTAATCGCCGTTCGCTTATTATACACCATGTTTTTACAATAATCAACCCTTTTTTGAATTAATTTTTGCTTTTTCTCGTTTTTTTGTAACTATTGTCTCTTTCCGTAACATAATATAATTAAAAATGTATTGACAAGCATTAATAAAAATTATATAATAAGCAGGCAATGTTTCGTATCTGTTTATATTTTTCAAAGAATAAAGGGTAGAGGCATATGCAAATTATTATAAAAATAGAACTGAGAGGACGGCTTATGAAAACTTCTAAAAAAGCATTTTCTTTATTACTCACACTCTGTTTTGTGTTCGCATCTGTTTTTGTGCTTACACTGACGGCTTCGGCTGTATCGCCGGATGATGAAAATGTTATCCCTATCGGAAACATCAACGCGTACTGGGTGACACAGGAACATAAGGACTTGGGGTACGAAACCGGAGAGCTTGCCAACATCTACACGGTTAACGGAGAAACTATAGCCTCTATTTGCACAGGTTATAACAATTGGCTTAATTGGTGGAATGTAGGAGTATTCGAATGGAACGAGGATGAAGGTGCATTTGTGCTTACTGCTTTAGTTAAACCGGCGGACGGCAGCGGATTGGAAAAGGGCGAGCTGGTAGTTCCGGATAACGGGTTTATTGTTGCCACACACAGCCTTATGAATGAGCATAACAGCGCTAATTCTCTTCTTAACACACAGGAGATAGGTGCCAAGGCGTATCTGTTCGGCGATGCCGCCAATCAGGATCTTTCGGAAATTCCGGCGGAGACTAACCTTATTGGACAATTATACATCTCAATCGGAATTGAACCGGATCCCGTTGACGAATCATCTGACGATGAGTCGGAGGAAGATTCAGACGACGAATCCGAAGAGGATTCAGACGATGAGTCTGAGGAAGATTCCTCAGACACGGCTTCTCAGACATCATCCGAGGCTGCCTCGTCAAGCGATAATCCCCCGACAGGCGACATGGGTATGACCGCAATAATTGTTATTGCAGTAGTAGCTCTTGCAGGTACCGCGGTTATAGCGATTAAGAAGAGAAGGTAATTTACAAATCCCTTTTAATTCATGAGGTGTTGGAGGTTATGGGCTTCCGACACCTCATTGTTTTATAAATTTGGCTCTCAAAGCTTGATAATATAACCGATTTATGTTATAATTGTTCGGATTATACGAAAGGGAGCAAAAAAATGCACAATATAGCAATTCTTGGCTTGGGCACCGTCGGTAACGGTGTTTTTGAGGTTATACGGAATAACGAAAAAAGAATACACGAGGCGTTAGACGGAGACCCTACCCAAAGCCCTATAAATATAAAATATATACTCGATAAACGCAGCCTCGAGAACCATCCGCTTGCGGACAGGGTGACTCAGGATTACTCAAAAATTCTTTCGGATGATTCCGTTTCGGTAGTGGTGGAGACCATGGGTGGCTGCACACCCGCCTTTGAGTTCAGCAAGGCGGCTCTTGAAGCAGGAAAGAGCGTTGTTACGTCCAACAAGGAGGTAGTGGATAAATACGGTCACATTCTGATAGAGACCGCTGCAAAGAATAATGCAAGCTATTTATACGAGGCGAGCGTGGGGGGCGGCATTCCAATTATAAACCCACTTCAGAACTGCTTTTTATCAGGTAAAATATTAAAAATAGCGGGCATTCTAAACGGAACAACCAATTTTATACTCACCAAGATGAGCGAGGATAAAATGTCACTGGAGAAGGCGCTGGAGCTGGCAAAGAGCAAAGGCTATGCGGAAGCAAATCCGCACGCGGACCTTGCGGGGCTGGACAGCGCGCGCAAGATATGCATACTTGCCGGTATCGCCTTCGGTAGATACATCCCATTCAATAGGATTTCGGTTATTGAGGGAATCGGCTCGGTAAAGGCAGAGGATTTTGAAGCGGCGGATAAGCTGGGCTACACAATAAAGCTGCTTGCCGTTGCGGAGCGGGTGGATAAGCAGGCAAAGCTGCTGGTAGCTCCCCATCTGGTGCAGAAGGGCAGTCTTCTCGCCTCCGTAAACGATGTTTTTAACGCCGTAAGCGTTACGGGAAACACAGTCGGCGAGGTAATTTTTTACGGACAGGGAGCGGGCAGCCTGCCCACCGCAAGCGCGGTTGTAACCGATGTGGTGGAGGCTGTTAAATCGCATCCCAAGGCACCTCACAGGGAGGTTATGGAGGACGGCTTCCTGCTTCCGGCAAGCAGATTTAACGACAAGACAGTTACCCTTGCCAACGGTTCAGTTTACAGGGTTTATTAATCACATAAATACAAATATGCTTTATAAAACAAAGGCAGAGCGCTCGAAGGCTCTGCTTTTTTGCGTTTTTTTTGCTGTATTACAATTACGTTTATGAGAATACATATACACATATAAGGCGACAATAAAAAAGAGCCCTTTTAAAGGCTCAATCTGGTGACCCGTAGGGGAGTCGAACCCCTGCCTCCGCCGTGAGAGGGCGGCGTCTTGACCACTTGACTAACAGGCCGAATAAAAAACCGGAGTATAAATCAGAAGAATTCTTCTGATAAAAAGCTGTGTTTTCGTACGAGAGACATAATAACACAAAAAACTTAGCTTGTCAATACATATCTTTATAAAAAGGATGAGAATAAATGCTGCCTCAGGAGCCATATAAAAGAATAGCGATAATGCTTTTTTATACCGCCGTAAGCATAGCGGCGGCTTACTTATTCTTTAAGTATCTGTTCGGGCTTATCCTGCCCTTTCTAATCGCTTATATTATAGCCGCAGCCCTGCAGCCGGCCGTTCGTTTCCTGATAAAGCACGGTAATGTGCCGAAAAAGCTATCCGTTCTTGTGCTGGTGCTGTTTGTAACCACCATTATCGGTCTTGTCTGCTATTTGGCAATCGACCGTATTTATACCGAGCTTACCGTCCTGAGCCAGAATGTAAAGAGCTTCATTGACCATGTCCGCTCCGACGAGGAGTACGCAAAAAAGCTAATAGAAAAAATAAGCGATACAATACCGTTTGTGGATATGCGGGAAAGGCTGAACGAAATTTGGATGAACTTTGACAACGAGCTTGAGTCCGCACTGCTGTCCCTTGCAGATAAGCTGAGCGGCTCTGTGCTGCCTATTTTAGGAGGCATTATCGCCTTTGTGCCCAACGCTCTTCTCGTTATTGTGGTCGTTATACTCTCCACCTATTATTTTGCGGTGGACTTTAAAAAAATAAACCGGTTCATAATAGCACAGCTTCCGGAGAAAGCTGCCGCCGGCGTCCTTGTGTTTAAAAAAGAATTTATAGGAACCATTATCAAATTCCTGCGTGCATACGGGCTGATAGTGCTGATAACCTTTTTGCAGCTCTTTGTCGCCTTCACAATTCTTAGAATCAAGTACGCCTTTTTAATCGCTCTGTTTACCGCTTTTGTAGATATCCTGCCGGTGCTCGGAACCGGAACTGTTTTGATTCCATGGGCTGTTTTCCTGCTGTTAACCGGCGATTATTACACCGGAGTCGCTTTGATTATTGTATATATAGTTATCACAATAATAAGACAGATTATGGAGCCTAAGATTGTGGGGAAATATATAGGCCTTTATCCGCTGCTCACCTTAATATCAATGTATATAGGGCTTAAGACCTTCGGAATAATCGGACTTTTGCTTTTCCCTATCCTGACTATAATAATTAAAAAGCTGAACGACGAGGGCAAGCTCCGCCTCTTCAAAAAATCATCGGAGAAGGAATAATGCCAAACCTTGAATTACATCGGAGTGTTTCTGCAATCCACAAGGGTTACATCGGTTATGTCCGGTATCTTTTTAAGTGCGGAAACCAGCTTCTGATGAGAGGAGCCTATGCTTATCTCATAAATGGCTTCAAAGTGCTTCTCGTTCTGTGTCATGGAGGAGAGCCTGTGCCTTATCCCGTTTTCGTTAAGCATTCTGCCGGAATAATTAAGCGCTGTATCTGTTTTTGTGCGAACGATAAGCAGGTAAGTCCCCGCCGTTTGGTTTATTATTTTTAGTGCTACAAAGGTAAGCAGCCCGATAAGCAACGAGCCCACAATCGTCAGTACATAGTGTCCGGCTCCCGAGGTTATACCGGCGGCAACCGCCCAAAACATAAAGGCGGTGTCCGACGCATCCTTAATAGCGGTTCTGAAGCGGATAATGCTGAGCGCACCCACCATACCGAGGGACAGGGCAAGGTTTGAGGATATAGTCAATACTATAAGCGAGCTTATGGCGGTAATCATCAGAAGAGTACTCTCAAAGCTGCGGTTAAAGGAAATGCCCCGAAAGGTCATTCTGTAAATAAGTAAAATAAACAGCCCCGTAAGAAAGGCTATCCCGATGGAAAGGAGAATTGTCGGGATTTCTACCGTTGTTGAAAAGCCGTCAAGAACGCTTTTCTTTATCGAATCTGCAAAGCTTAAGGTGGTGCTCATATTTTTTGTATCCCTTTCGTTATTTAATTCTAATACAAGCCTATCGGCGATTTATATCCCGTGGTACAAAGCGCATACTTTGAAACGGAGAGCTTTGAGGAGTTAGCCGCACAGAGCCTCCTGACCAGAGTGGGCAGCTTGTCGGTATATTTTATCTCCATAATAATGCTGAGCGGATGTATGGAGGGGGTTCCTATTCGCTCCGCATCAAAAAAACAAACCGTATCGGAGGGTAGTGATTCCAGCCGGGCATCAAAGGTAACCCGCACATCGGTACCCTCCAGAATAAACGCCTCTCTTTGATAGCGTACCGTTACCGCAGGCAGCAATCCTCCCGATTTCATCTCTGCCACATACGGAAGCAGCTCACCGGACAATCCGTCCAGATCAAAGGAAGCCTCGGTTAACCGCTCAAACTCGGGCATGGAGAGCATGGCGCTTTCCTTTTGAGTAATTATACCCCGTTTCGTTTTTTTCTCCAGCCTAATCGGACTGTCTGTGCAGTTATAGCTTCTTATTCTGAACTTAATATGAACAGGCTGCCCGTCCTTCTTGTCATAATAAGCGTTTTTGTATAAATCATCAAAGTACAGGCTGGTTACGGTATAGCTTCCGTCTATACTGTTAATGTCCGGCTTCAGCACAAGCGAGACCCGATTTTTTATTAATATATACTGCCTGTAATCCAGTATATATTTTTCCTCATGACGGGATGCCATTATAACCTCCACGTTCTGACGAGCATAAACAGTAATGAGCAATTTGCGGAGGTATGCGCCGTGCTTCTTTTTTTATTGTGTTTTTCATGCTTACCTCCTTATACTTTAAAGCCCAGCTCTGCCATTTCTGCATCCGTGAGCGTAAAGTAATTCTTAATATGCTTATATATCTCATTCGGGCGGTATTTCTGGAACGCCGCTAAATTATCAACATGATTCTCCCAATTTCCGTAGGTTCTTCCCCACTTCTCACAATCCCGTCTCATATCATGCTGTATCAGTGATTTCATCTCTTCTATTCGTCCATAAACATTCTCGTCTGTCCAGATATTCTCAAGCTGCCATGCCATCCTGCGCAAAAAATCCTCCTTAAACTGCGGATTCTTCAGCAAACCGTTTATCAGCGTTGTGGAAAAGCGATTATATGAGCCTGTTCCCGCAGGATTAAGGTGTGCCGCAACCGTATTGTGTGTCGGACCGGCAAAGCTCCAGTCAACATCAAACATTATCCACCGCCACTTACCGTCGTTTTCGTCGGTCTTGTAATAACGAATGTTTCCGTTGTCCGTATTTGCGATATAAATCTGAGCGCAGATATAATCTATATAATTCTCCTTGTCTATTTTCGACAATACATACTGATAGTACTCGTCGACAGACAAATCGTGTGTTTTTACATAATTTATAAGTGCGGTATATTCCGCATTTGTTACACCGTTTGCTCTTACCACCGATACCGATTCGGGGGATACATTGTAGTTTCCGGCTATATAGTTCTCGTTAATCTTTTCTCGTATGAAATAAACACCCCAGAACTCGCCGTTAAGATAAACCACGGCCGGACGGTATTTCTGCACATCCACCGTTGTTTTATCCGCAACCATAGAGCTAATCAAAGAATCCCGCATTCGTGCACGGTTGAAGTCCTGACCGGTGTTCCGGAGAATAAATGACTCGTACGATTTTAAGTCGCTGTCCTCGAAGAGCTGATAATTCAATTGCGACGTTCCGTATTTCGCCCTGAACTTGCAGGTAAAGGACTTCATCGCCAGCGCTCTCGAATAGGCACCGAAAATCCTCAGACCGCAGGGCTCGGAAAACCCGGTGCCGTCGTTGGCAAAAAAGGAAACGGTCGCCTCCTTTTCCCAGGACTGCCAGTAGTTTGCGCCGACATGCGGGAACTCGGGCGAGGCATTTGGTCCCTCCACATATATGCCGGAATAATAATCCCAAAGGTTGGACGGGTTAGTTATTATGGATATTATTTCAAGCTCATGCCCCTCGTTCACCACATACAGAAGGTCAAGCACTCTGCTCGGAAGATAGCCCTGCGCAAAGCATCGGGCACGAATCACGGTGGTCTTTGTAATGGTAATCGGGCCGTTGTAAAGCGACGAGGCGGCGTTAGGCTCGGTGTTGTCCAGCGTGTATCTGATTACTCCCTCTCCGCTAAGCTCGACGCTCAGCGAGGTTACATCGTTATAAACACCCTGCTCCACCAATGCGATCGGCTTTGCCGCCGTTTCAGAAATAGCGGAGGCGTTTGGCTGCTTAGGAGTTGCCGAAGCCAAGCGGCTGAAGCCATCCGCTCCGTCAGCCCGCCCAAATACCTCGTCACCGAGCATAGGCGGTATGACCATACAGTCAATAATTGTGTTACCCTGAGACAGATACACGGTCTCTCCCCGCGCTGCAAGCGCAAAGGGCAGCACGGTATACCCGGATGGAGTGTTTATACCGTCGGAGGACAAAATAAATACAATATAGCCTCCTGCGGGTATTGTCTGGTCGGGCAGAGCCGCCAGGTGCAGATTATCGCTTTTATCCGAGAGATACATTCCCGCAAGTGAAATATCCTTGTCGGAATTGTTGTGCAGCTCAATAAAATCATGATAGGTTCCGTACGGACCGGGTAGATATTTGGTGTTAACCGGTACCGCCTCCGAAATTTCGATTCCGTGCGGTCTTATGCTGCTCTCAAACTCCGCTCTTCCGGCTTCTGTGTTGGCAAACCCTATGCTCGGTCTGTCTGCGATATAACCGCCTTCGTCATCGACAAAATCGTATTGCCAGCTGTTACCCCTGCCCGCGGGAATTATGCTTATCGGTTCCCCCTGCATTTTTTCCGGAGTAAACAGATACAGCGTTTCTCCCCGAGACAGCGCAAAGTTGGCGTGGATAATCTCGCCTTCCGTGCGGTTAGCGCCGTCTGCAATTATAACTACATATTCACCCGGCTTTATTGTCCTTTCGGGCAAGGAAAACTTGTAGGTGTTGTATATATCATCCGAAATATACCAGTCCTTTGTGGACACATCGGAATCGGAAATGTTGGTTATTTCAATTACATCGCATAAATAACCGCCGTATGCAAGCTCATCGTTGTCAAGCAGCACCTCGCTGATAATCAGGGGAGCTTCTCTGTCCAGCCTGCTTTCATAAAAAGCAAGCATACCCTCCTCTGTGTTATCAAATCCCGGGGACGGGCTCATTTTTTCATAGGACACATTGCCTTCCTCGTCCACTATACGGCACAACGAAACATTGTCCCCGCAGGAAACCACGTCCACTGCGGTATACTTGCCGTTAGGACCCGCAAGCACGGCGGTCTCTCCCGAGGAATAGCCGAAGGAAGCGTGAATCTCCCCATCCTCATATCTGCCTTCCCCGGAGGCGAATATAATCATATGCTCTCCCGGCTGTAATATCTTGTCGGGCAGCGCATATCTGTGCGGATTGCTTGTCCTGTCCGATACATACCATCCGCTTGTAGAGACCTCGTATCCCGTGATGTTTGTTATCTCGATTATATCATGAAACCTGCCGTTCATATCCGGAAGTGCGGAGCGGTTGCTTGTCAGCAGCTCGTTAATAGCCAAAATGCTTGAGCTGTCCGAGAGGCTGAGCCTATATGCGGCTATACCCTCCTTTGTGTTGGGATATCCCGGGCTTGCGTCCCCTGTTATCACATACTTACCGTCCTGAAGGGACATCACCATATCCGCTTCCATCGCAACCGTCTTAACCGAGGCGCATACCTTGCGGTCGGGAGAGAGCAGGGAAACCGTCTCTCCTCCTTCCCCTTTCAAAGAGAAGGGTACGTTCTTGCCGTCCAAAAAAATAAGCATATACTGCCCGGAATTAAAGGTTCGGTTATCAAAAACATATTTGGGCTCTCTGTTATCACTGTCGGTAAGTGCGAACCCCTTTAGGTTAAAGCTTACTCCCGCATTATATAGCTCAATGTAATCGCTGTACTGACCGTTTGCGTCACAAATAATCGAACGGTTGCGAGTGCAGACCTCGGTTATTTGTACCCTTATGTTCTCAATGCTCCCGTCAATATTAACAGCGACTCCAATATAGTTTTTCAACAAGAGTCCCACTGATATGGATAGCATCACGCAGGAAAAAAGCAGTACCGCTATCATTATATCCCGCTTTTTGGTGCGGGTCAAACCGTTCTTTTTGCGCATATCAACCTCAATCCAAAAAACCGCTTGCAATAATCCACATTATTGCTACACAGTGGAAAATTACATAAAATAAGGCAGGATACATAAATAATAATATGTATCCTACCGTCAATTATATCCCCTCAAAAGTTCTATGTCAAGAATTATTTGGTATTATGTCGGGTCAGAAGGAATTATACGAAATAATGTAACTATGCGTTCTTTTCTTTTATATAATTATCAATAGCTTCCGCCGCATTTTTTCCCGCACCCATTGCAAGAATCACGGTGGCGGCGCCTGTAACCACATCTCCGCCCGCAAAAACGCCCTCTCTGCTCGTGCGTCCGTCCTCATCCGCTATGATGCCCCCCCATCTCTCGGTCGAAAGATTTCTTGTGGTATCCTTAATAAGCGGGTTAGGGGAGGTTCCGATAGCCATAATAACGCACTCGACATCAAGCACAAACTCGCTGCCCGGTTTTTCCACTGGTCTGCATCTGCCCGATTCGTCCGGCTCGCCCAATGTCATTTGTATGCACTTTATTCCTTTAACAAAGCGGTTCTCGTCGGGCAGAATCTCCACCGGATTGTTGAGCAGCTTGAAGATTATGCCCTCTTCCTTGGCATGCTCAACCTCCTCCGCTCTTGCGGGAAGCTCCGCTTCGCTGCGCCGATAAACTATGTAAACCTCCTCGGCACCTAAACGCTTTGCACACCGTGCCGCATCCATGGCAACATTTCCGCCCCCCACGACGGCAACCCTGCCTGCCCGCAGCACGGGGGTGGCGCTGTTCTGCTTATACGCCTTCATAAGATTAACCCTGGTTAAGAACTCGTTTGCGGAATACACTCCCTTAAGGTTCTCGCCCTTTATTTTCATGAACCTCGGGAGTCCGGCTCCGGAGCCTATGAAAACAGCCTCAAAGCCCTGATCAAAAAGCTCGTCAACCGATTGAATCTTGCCGATTACCATATTTGTTTCTATTTCCACACCCAGCTCCCGCAAACCGTCTATTTCCTTCCTCACAATAGCCTTTGGCAGCCTGAACTCGGGGATGCCGTAAACAAGCACGCCCCCCGCAAGATGAAGAGCCTCAAATACCGTTACCTCATATCCTTTTTTTGCAAGGTCTCCGGCGCAGGTCAACCCTGCGGGTCCGCTCCCTATAACCGCAACCCGATGACCGTTTGAAGCGGGCTTTTCAGCTGTTTTTGTGCTGTGTGCTATGTGCCAGTCGGCAACAAAGCGCTCCAGTCTGCCTATCGCCACCGGTTCTCCCTTGATTCCCCGCACGCAGACCTGCTCGCACTGAACCTCCTGCGGACACACCCTACCACATACGGCTGGAAGAGAGCTTGCTTCGGCGATTATCTCATATGCTTTTTCAAAATTTCCTTCGCTGACCTCTTTTATAAAAGCGGGGATCTCTATCTTTACGGGACAGCCCGCAACACAGGGCTTATGCTTGCACTGAAGGCAGCGCTTTGCCTCGTCGATTGCCTGCTCCTCGTTATAACCGAGAGCGACTTCATCAAAGTTTCTGTTCCTTACCAACGGGTCCTGCTCGGGCATTTTGTTTTTTTCAAGCGACATATTACGCATTATTTTCGGTCTCCTTCGGGAATAATCTGCATGCCTCTTCGTGAGCGCGCTTTTCTTTATCCTTATACATTGCGGCTCTGTCCATCGCTTCGTCAAAGTCAACCAGATGTCCGTCAAAATCCGGTCCGTCCACACAGGCGAACTTAACCTCTCCGCCCACGGTCAGGCGGCAGCCGCCGCACATCCCCGTTCCGTCTATCATTACCGGGTTCATGCTTACGGTTGTTTTTATGCCGTATTTCTTTGTTAACAAGCATACGAACTTCATCATTATAAGCGGACCGATTACAATAACCTCGTCATACTGCTCCCCGCTCTCTATTAGCTCCTTAAGAGCGTCCGTAACCAATCCCTTGCTCCCATAGCTTCCGTCGTCGGTCATTACAACAAGCCTGTCGGAGACCTCCGAAAATTCCTTCTCAAGTATTATAAGCTCCTTATTGCGGAAGCCTACCACCGAATGCACCACCGCACCGTCATTATGGAGCTTTTTTGCTATGGGATATGCTATTGCGCTGCCTACACCGCCGCCCACGACCGCAACCCTTTTAAGCCCCTCCGTGTTAGTTGCCTTACCCAGCGGACCTACAAAATCCTCGATATATTCGCCTTCTTTTTTTTGATTAAGCAGCTCTGTGGTAGCACCCACTATCTGAAAAATAATAGTAACCGTGCCTTTTTTTCTGTCATAATCAGCAATGGTAAGCGGAATACGCTCGCCTTCCTCGTCAACTCTAAGTATAATAAACTGCCCGGGCTCCGCCTTCTTCGCAATCATCGGTGCTTCTATGTCCATAAGCGTTACCGTAGGGTTCAAAATTTCTTTTTTTACTATTTTATACACTCAGCTCATCTCCCCATTTAAAAATTGTCAGTCAAAGCGAAATATTTAATAAGAATTATAGCATAATTGCTCCTTTGTTGCAAGATTTTATTTTACACGGTTGATTTTGGTAACCCGATAATATATAATAATTGTTGCTAAACAAAAAGCTCGGTAAAGGAACTGCTATGAATATTCTGATTAAGGACATACTCGCCGTTTCTGCGGGAACAGCATTCAAATCGGATATATATATAAGGGACGGGATTATCGCTGCGTTAGGAACCAATCTGCAGGGCTTTACACCGGACTGGATTATTAGCGGTGATAACCGCTTGGCAGTCCCCGCACTCATTAATTGCCATACACATGCATATATGTCCATTTTTCGGAATATTGCGGATGACCTGCCATTCAACGAATGGCTGTTTGACAGGATAATGCCGCTTGAGGAGGCTATGACCGCACAGGACGCTTATTGGGGCTGTATGCTCTCCTGCATAGAGATGATTAGGAGCGGAACGGGCACCTTCTGCGATATGCATATGTTCCCTAACCAGACACCAAAAGCGGCGTTAAGCTGCGGAATGCGAGCGGTGGTCTCCAGAGGGTTATCGGGCGGAGGCAGCGACAGCGGCGGGGGGCGCAGAATAAAGGAAGCCGTTTCTGAAATTGAGAAATACTCGGACGAGCCGCTTATTGATTTTATGATAGCGCCGCACTCCGTTTATACCTGTGACAGGGCTTATCTGATTAAGACTATGAGGCTTGCAGAAAGGCTTGACCTGCCGCTTAACACACACCTGTCCGAGTCTGTTTTTGAGGTGGAAAGCTGCATTAAGGAGCATGGACTTACCCCTGTGCAATACCTTGATTCGATTGGCTTTTTTGACAGAAGAACCCTTGCGGCGCACTGTGTTCATCTTACCGAAAAGGATATAGAAATTCTTGCGGAAAAGTCTGTTTCGGTTGCGGCTAACCCCAAGAGCAACCTCAAATTGGGCAACGGGACCGCTCCGGTCATGCAAATGCTGGAAAAGGACATTAATATCTGTATCGGTACCGACAGCGCAGCCTCCAACAATTCGCTCAACCTGTTTTCTGATATGAATTATACCGCACTGCTGCACAAGGGGACAAGCGGAGATGCGGCCTCGGTCACGGCGGAAGAGGTGCTGGCTATGGCAACCGAAAACGGAGCAAAGGCGCTTGGGCTCGAAATGCTGGGAAGGTTAGAGGTCGGATGCAAGGCGGATATTGCCCTGCTTGACACAAGCAGCCCGCAGCTGAATCCGCTTAACAACCCGATAAGCGCACTTTCCTATTCGGCAAACGGCAGCGAGGTGGACACCATGATTATAGACGGAAGGGTTGTTATGGAGAACCGCAGGCTGACGCAGATAGACGAGGAAGAAGTTTATTATAATATAAAAAGAATAACAAGAAAATTAGGGGGCAATAAATAATGGCATATGACATTAAGGACATAAACCTTTGGGAAAGCGGAAAAACTAAAATCGAGTGGGTAAAGCGGAATATGAACCTGCTCAGGGGAATTGAGGAGGAGTTCGCAGCAGAAAAGCCTTTTGCGGGGCTGAGGGTTGCGCTCTCCGTGCATCTCGAGGCAAAGACGGCATACCTCTGCAGGGTGCTTGCGGCGGGGGGAGCCGAGATGTATATTACGGGCAGCAATCCGCTCTCCACTCAGGACGATGTTGCGGCGGCACTTGCTCATGACGGGCTAAGTGTTTTTGCGGTTCACGGCTGTTCAGACGAGGTTTATGAGAGGAATCTCCGCAAGGTAATCGAAGCCGCTCCCAATATTATAATCGACGACGGCGGTGATCTGGTTACCCTTATCCATACAAAATATCCCCACCTGCTGCCGAATGTCATCGGCGGCTGCGAGGAAACCACAACGGGAATAATCCGCCTTATCGCAATGAACCGGCAGGGCGCACTTAAGTTCCCGATGGTGCTGGTAAACAACGCCGAATGCAAGTATCTGTTCGATAACCGCTACGGCACGGGGCAGTCGGTATGGGACGGAATCAACCGCACGACAAACCTAATCGTCGCCGGTAAGAATGTTGTTGTCGCCGGCTACGGCTGGTGCGGAAAAGGCGTTGCCATGAGGGCAAAGGGTCTGGGCGCATCCGTAATCGTAACCGAGGTTGACCCCATAAAGGCAATGGAGGCGGTCATGGACGGCTTCAAGGTCATGCGTATGAGCGAGGCCGCTCCTCTCGGCGATTTCTTCGTTACCGTAACCGGCTGCTGCGAGGTTATCACAAGGGAGCATTTCCTTTCCATGAAGGACGGGGCAATCCTGTCCAATGCAGGGCACTTTGACGTTGAGGTGGATGTAGAGGGGCTTAAAAAAGCCGCCGTTTCCTCCTATACGGCAAGAAACAACATTATCGGCTATAGATTAGAGAACGGCAATACCGTTTTCGTTATCGCAGAGGGCAGGCTGGTAAACATCTGCGCAGGGGACGGGCATCCCGCCGAGATTATGGACATGTCCTTTGCCATACAGGCTCTGTCTGCCCTGCATCTGGTCAAAAACAAGGACAGGCTTTCCGAAAAAATCATCGATGTTCCCAGAGAGGTAGACCTTGAGGTCGCAAACAGGAAGCTTAAGTTCTGGAACGTGGAAATTGACAGGCTTACCGACAAGCAGGACGAGTATCTGAACAACTGGGAATGAATATAGTTTTTATTCTAATAAAGCCATTTTTCCGGCGAGAGATGGCATTATAATTCCGAATTTTTCAAATCGCCGGAGAAATGGAGCTTTAATGCCTACACCACACAACAAAGCAGAAAAGAACCAGATAGCGGACACCGTTTTTATGCCGGGTGACCCTTTGCGTGCCGAATATATCGCAAAAAAATACCTTACCGATGCGGTTAAGGTAACGGACGTAAGAAATATGTACGGCTTCACGGGAGGCTACAACGGCAGGGACGTAACCGTAATGGGTCACGGAATGGGCATTCCGTCTGTGGGGATTTATACCTACGAGCTTTACAATTTCTATGATGTTAAGAGCATAATCCGTATCGGCTCGGCGGGCGGATTGGCGGAGGACGTGAACCTGCGGGACATTGTAATAGGCATGGGTGCCTGCACGGACAGCAGCTTTGCGTGGCAGTACGGGCTGCCCGGAACCTTTTCCGCTATAGCGGACTATACTCTGCTGCAAAAAGCGGTCGCCTCCGCAGAAAAGGCGGATAAAACGGTCAGGGTGGGCAACATCATAACCACCGACGTTTTCTACAGCCCCAAGGAAGCCAATGAGAAATGGCGGGACATGGGCGTGCTTGCGGTCGAGATGGAAGCGGCGGCGCTGTATATGAACGCAGCCAAGGCGGGCAAAAAAGCACTCTGCATCTGCACCGTCTCCGATCACCTTTTCAAGCCCGAGCAGCTCTCGGTAGAGGAACGCCAAACCGGCTTTGACGATATGATAAAGGTCGCACTGGGGATGTTGGAGTAGTATATATGCATTTTAAACGGCAGAATGGGTTAAACCGTTCTGCCGTTTTTATGTGAAGCATAGTATTTGTTGCTATTTTGACTTAATGTGTTATAATAATAGTAATATTATAATGCGTTAGTAATTAGGAGGCGTTTTTTTATAAAACCTTTTTTTGTCGAATTCTTTTCATATGTTCCATTAATGCTGCTGTTTTTTTTGACTTTATATTGTGCATTGTTCGTGATACAAAAAAAATCTAAATCACTGGTATTTAAATATCTGTTAAATGTTTGTTCAACTATATTATCTTTTTTTATCTTTATATATGTTTTTGGACTTTTCATTTACTTACTGTTTTTTTCATTTGTTTTTATTTACAATGTTATGTTTTTCTTGCTGGATTTGTTCTTAGCAACGTCAATATCTACTTTCTTATCTCTTTTACTTACATTGATATTGGGAGTGTATTTCCCAGAAAAAGTCGGAATAGTTTTCTTTCGACTATTAGATAAACCATTTGGAAAAAAACGCGGTTTTGAATCGCTTTATTCAAAATTCGTAAAGAAATTAAGATTGAAAATATGGGTTTATATAATTGCTTTTTCTTTGACTCTTATATCATCGTTAGAATTAATAAGCGGTAATACTATTATACATATCCAAAAATGGATTGAGATTAAGCCTTATATTTTACAGGCAGTAGTTGCCTTTCTTGCTTTTGATAGATTAATAAAAGCATTTGTTTCTGAATCCAAGAGCATCTCAAAAGATCTAAATCACTTTTTTTCTATATTTAAAGAAACCTTTAGGGATGAGAAAGTCGATTAATTGTAACCTATAAGGAGGTTCATTTGAAATGCATTTAAAATATCTTATTAAGTTTACGAAACGTGAGTGGGCGAATAATATCAAAGAATTAGGCGAACTATACTTTAATCCTGCATATAAATTTTTCACATCATCACATTATTCTTTAGGTCAATACGACCAATGGGATTCTCATTATAGTTTTACTGCAGAACACATATGTTTTGCACCTATTATAGAAGAGAATGAAAACGGCATAATATATGGTTCTGGAAGTAAGTTAATGGATAAATCAAGAATGCATCTGCTTTATAATAGAAACAAGAAAATTCCAATTTGTT
>CAZGJQ010000003.1:0-43237 GCA_964525815.1 uncultured Oscillospiraceae bacterium | reverse complement strand
AACAAATCCATGCTTTAATGTCAACATAAACATCCGAGCACCGTGCGGTGGTTTTCCCTCACTCTGCTACGCTCCGCTCAGAAAATCCACCGCACAATATGTTTTCGACAGTGTACCTCTACCAAGAAGGGGCAGTTAAATATTCAATCGAGTCTAAAATACGCACATTTACAAGCTGTTAAAAACTAAATATCTCCGGGTCTGTATTATCCACCGGCTTGGGCGGGCGGGGGTTTACCTTGAGCAGGTCGAGCACATACTTTCTGCAATATCCGTCCGTTTTTACCATGCCATTTATATCGCATATGCAGGCATCTGTTTCGGCTATCGGAGTGCTGTGCTCGCAGTACAGGCACATTCGTTCGTCCCGGTCTGCTATAATTTTGCCCTTGCGCATGAAAAACACCCCTTTACAGTTAAAATAGTTCCCTTATTTACATTGCGATTATACATTATCGCACAAAAAATGTCAAGCAATGCCGAACACAATCAATAGAATGCCGAATATCGCCGTGCTGATAAGGCGTCCTGCGAGGTATAGCCTTGGTGACAGTATTCCCCGAATAACCGATAGCACCTGCATAATCACGCAAAGTCCGGAAAATCCGATAAGAAGCCCGCTCGCAAGGAATGCCATATCCGGCTCAAGACTGACGGCAGAAGCACAGCCGGACGAGAATTCAAACAGGCCCCTTAGCAATACCAGCCAAATGCCGGCTGCAGGCACGATATTTAACGCAATCTCACCCAGCACGAAAAAGGTTATTATCAAGGCGCAAACGGAGAGCATGGTGTAGGTGCTGTCTATAACAGCTTCCCCCAAATTTTCCCGTTTACCGCTTAGGAATTGGGTCGCCTTAAAATCTTCCTTCTTCATACATACAAATCTAATAATAATAGCTGTGGAAAGCGAAGAAATAAGCTGAAAAACCACGAGCCTTATGCCAACTCTGATGTCTGAAAAAAGAATTGCTCCCATATAGCTTAGCAAAAAGGAAACGGAGGCGTTGTTTGTGAAGGCGCATATGAATTCGGCACGCTTTTTGCTTATCCTGCCGTTTTCATATAAAAAAACCGCACTCTTTGCACCTATGGGAAATCCGCAAAGCATTCCGAGCGTAAAAACTCCGACCTCGGTACCGTATCTGCCCAACCTGCTGAACAATAGCTCCGAAAAGGGCATGGAAATAATCATTCTCGCCAGAATCATATAAATATACAGGGAGGGGACTATTATCTTAACGCAAAAATATATACCCTCTGTTACCGAAGCCGAAGCTATTTCGGGGTTTATTAAAAGATAAAGGAACGCTGTTACAATCAGCCCGTTGAAGAATGCCGACGCTCCTCTTCTTGCCGATACTCTCATAAAATCACTCCGCACAAAGTATATATGTATATCGAAGTATATTTGCGTACAGGGTGGTTTTATGAAAAAAGAAGACTTGTTTGAGGGTGCTTATATTGAGATGAGAGGCAACAATGACCTGCTGGTGGAGGGCTGCGAAGGATTGCTCCGATATGACGAGAACCTGATTTCCCTGCAAATAGGTAGGCAAACGCTGAACATCAGCGGAAGGCGTATGCAAATGCGGTATTTATCGGATAAAAAGATTGCGATTTCCGGTTATATAAAAGGGGTTAATTATGTATAAGCTATTCCATATGCTGTTCGGAGCCTATACAATTTCGGTACCGGCAGAATACGGCGTTCGACTTATAAATCTGCTTAACCGAAAAAAAATCCTGTTCTGGGGAGCAAAAAGAAAAACGGATATACTCGTCGTGAAGGCGTCCCTCTTCTCCTGCGAGGCGGTAATTCGCGCCGCTGCGGAGGATAGCATGCCCACGCAAATCATTAAAACAACCGGCATACCCTTTGTGTTTGCTAAATATAAGGGGCGTTACGGGTTAATACTCGGTTGTATTGCAGGATTGTTCTTTATTTTTTACGCACAGCTCTTTGTATGGGAGGTCACGGTAAGCGGTAATGTAAACATAAACGATCATGTTATAATAACCGCTTTGGAGAGCTACGGAGTGAAGCGGGGTGCCTTTATTCCGGAGCTGGATGTTTTAAAGGTGGAGGAACGGTTTCTTATGGAGAATCACGACATATCCTCTATTTCGATAAACATAAAGGGCACCTATGCGAGGATTGACCTGTTAGAGCGTGCTCATCCTCCGGACATCACCGACACCACCGGGTATTGTAATATTGTGGCAATGCATGACGGTATTATCGTCAGAGTAGAGGCTTCGGACGGCAGTCCGGAGGTTATGGCGGGAGATGTAGTGGTGGAGGGTCAGCTTTTAATAAGTGCGTTTATGCCGAGCAGATTAGGCTCCTACCGCCTTGCTCATGCGAGAGGAGAGGTGTATGCGGAGGTAAAGGAAAAGTATTATATAGAAATCCCTTTGGAGCAAACAGAAAAAAAATACACCGGAAAAACCCAAAAAATCCAGAGCACCCTCGTAATGGGACGACCGGTTGACCTTTTTTGGAAGGAGCAACCCTCTTTTGAATATTATGATATACATGTCTCTCAGAAGGAGGCTAAGCTGTTCGGTGTTATCAAGACTCCCGTTGTGGTTACTACTGCAAGGTATACCGAATACAAGATAAACCGCTATACAATCTCGGAAGAAGCAGCCAAGGATAGAGCTGAGCAATCCTTCAGACAATATATTGAACGGATTGAGGATGAAATCGTATCTTTTGAGAGCGACGGGAGTTTTGACAATGAAAAAAACGCTTACATTTTAAATGCAAGCGTCAAGGTTATTAAAAATATCGCGGTAGAAAAACCAATTAGCCTATTTGAGTAGTTTCTCCTTATAAACCTCCGCAAGGTTCATAATGCTTTTTATATATATCAGGATAGTGTTTTCCAGCTCTTTTGCAGAAATATATTCATCCGCCTGATGAGCGCCTCCCTTATCCGATCCGAGTCTGCCCCTCTCGTTTTCGATTGCGGGACCGAAGGCAACGGTATTGGCAAGCCAGCGTGCGTAGGTTCCGCCCCCCATTGTGTACGGCTTGCATTTATGTCCCAAAACAGCCTCGCAGGCATCGGTAAGAGCCCTGATTCTTTCATCATCCTCAGAGAGGGAATAACCCTCGGAAACCAATCCGTGCCGAACCGCAAAGCCTTGCGGAGCAAGTGTATTCTTTATTTTTTCCAGTACCGCCTCATAGGTGGTGTCCGGAATATATCTGATATTGAAGTTCTGAACAATTATTCCGTCCTCCACCGAAAGTGTTCCCCCGACACAGGTCGAGTAACCGAACTTTTCGTCGGTGCGGTCAATCCCGAGAGCGTTACCGAGATATTCACCGCAGGATCTCGCCAGAAAGGTAAAGGGCTTCTTATTTGAGCGGATAAGCTCGTTGTCAAGCAGGAACCTCGCCAGCAGACCGATTGCATTCACACCGTTCTCGGGTAAGGCGGCATGTGCGCCCTTGCCCGAAGCGGTTATTTTTATGCGCTTGTCGTCCGGTCTTTCCGCTTTTACACGCTCATGCTCTTTCAAGTCTTTTATATCGGTTATGCTGTCCCATATAACGGCATATGCAGTGTCCGGAACCGCATTGGATACACTTCCGCCGCTCAGCTCCTCGACCTCGTTTGGAAGCCTGCCGAGCATTATATCAACCTGAAGTATTCCCTTTTCACCTATGCAGACAGGAAACTCCGCATCCGGTGTAAAGGAAAAGAAGGGCGGTTTTTTCACCCTCGCAAAATACTCAAGATCACTGCTGCCGACCTCCTCATCGCTGCCCGCAATAAGCCGCACCGAAAAAGGAAGGCTCTTGTTCGTTTCCTTCAAAAAACGGAGGGCATAAAGGCAGCATATGAACGGACCCTTGTCGTCCAGAGCGCCCCTACCTATATACATATCGTCCCGAACGGTAAGCTCGAACGGATCGCCGCTCCAGCCGTTTCCGGCAGGCACCACATCCAAATGAGCAACTAAGCCGACCTCCTCCGGCTTGGAGCCGTGTAAAATGCTTGCGCAGTAGTATTCATGATTCTCGGTCGTAAAGCCGTAATTCCTTCCCATATCAAGAGCGGTATTTATGGCGGCTGCGCATTGCTTTCCGTAAGGATAGCTGCCCTCTCTTGCAACCGCAACGCTGGGGATAGCGATAAGTGAGGATAGATCCTCCCTTAGCTGCTTTGCTATTTCCGGTTGTTCTAAAAAGGTCAGTGCTTCTGTTAGGGTTTTATCTTTTATCATAATAATAGCTCCGTTTACTTATAACCGCTCCCTATCTCTGCTGCGGTAGACGTTTCCCCCTCTTGTATCAATGGCGACAATGAGCGGGAAGTCTCTGAACTCAAGCCGTTTTACCGACTCGCAGCCCAGCTCCGCAAAAGCGATTTCCTCGCAGGAGGCAATATGTTTTGCCGCAACGGCACCGGCTCCGCCGATAGCGATTAAATAAATGCTTCCGTTACGCTTGAGTGCCTGGGCTATAACCTCGTTGCGGTCGCCCTTGCCTATTGCGGCGGCAAGACCGTTGTCAAACAGCTGAGGGTAGCAATCCATTCGCCCACTCGTGGTAGGACCGAAAGAGCCGCAGACACGTCCCTCCTTCGCCGGAGTGGGACCCGCATAATAAATTACGCTGTCCTTCAGTGGGAACGGTAATTCCTTGCCGTTTTGCAGCATTAATGCAATTTTTTTATGTGCGGCGTCCCGGGCGGTATAGACAACTCCGGAAAGAAGAATTTCGTCCCCGCAGGAAAGCGTGGGTGCCCATTGCCGAATGTTTTCTGTATTAAGTGCCTTTACGGTGTATGCCAAAATAATCCGCTCCCTATCTGCGGGCGGAAATCAGCGATTCCACCTCGCTTATGGCATCCGAAATATGCTTACGTGCCTGATCAAGCCCTGCGCTTATGAATACCTGCTTCTTTTCATATGATTCTATTGATTTGTAAATACCCTCTGCTCGTTTTTTTGCTTCTTCAATAACACGCTGTATCTCCTGAGCCGCCTTCTCGGAGGAGTGGTCAAGCACATCATCCGCCTTTCGCTGCGCCTGCTTTATAATCTCGTCCGCTCGCATTTCCGCCACCAGCAGCTTCTCGCCCATTTGCTCACAGAGCCGCTTATAATCCCTTCCGTCGTCTCCGGCATCGTTCTTTTTTTCCGGGGTGGATACAGTCGGTGCTGCGCTTCTTTTTTCCTCAATAATTTTTGCGTAATCTTGCTTGAGCTGTTTGTTTTCCGCCGACAGCTTTTCGTTTGAGGCTATAGTCTCCTCAAAACGCTGCTTAAGCTCCGCTATTTCATTGTTAAACCTCTTTGTCTGCGCCTCAAAATCCTGCTGCTTTTGCTGAAACTCGGAGTTCAGCTTGATGATAAAGGATTCAACCTCATCCGGGCTGTACCCCTTAAACACCTTTGTAAAGTATATCTTGTTGTCCACTTTTTTATTTACCTCCTGATTATATATCTCAATGCAACTTTTCCTTACTTGATGATAACATAAAGGCTGATATATGTCAATATTTTCCGTTGCCGCTCATATGGATTGGGCTTACAGCCTTCTCATAGTAAGATTATGGGGAAGCAGCTTGGTCAATACCCTGTACAGCTTGTAAACAAGCCTGTCGGTATAAACCGCTCTACCCTTTTTTGCCTTTATGATTGATTTGCGTGCTACCCTCCGAACATCGCATCTCGGTAGCATTCCGAACAATCTCGACCTACCTTCAATATTCGCTACCGCCATAAATTCGGTATCCATAGGACCCGGGCAAGCCGCCAGCATATTGATTCCTTTTTCCTTTAATTCGCTTCTCAACCCCTTTGAAAAGGATAATATATATGCCTTTGTGGAGCTGTAAACGGTCATACGGGGCGTGGGACAAAACGCCGCAATCGAACAGACCTGTATAATAAAGGAGCCTTTTTTCATATACGGAACGGTAAGCAATGTAACTGCGGTAAGAGCGGAGCAATTGAGCGCTATCATATCAGTTTGTGTCGTCAGAGGTATCTCCTCCGCTTGCCCGAGCCTTCCGAACCCGGCATTGTTAATCAGCAGCATAACCTCCGGTTCTTTTTTCGCAAGCATTTGCTTGTATGCTGATAGGCTCTCTTTATCCGATAAGTCAAGCGGTAATATAAAGCATTTAACCTGCGGCATTTCATCGCTAAGCTCTGTCAGTCTGCTTTCTCTGCGGGCAATCAGCCAGAACTCCTCGATTTCGGGACATAATTCGGTTAGAGCTATCAAGTATTCTCTACCCAGTCCGGAGGAAGCCCCCGTTATAATTGCGGTTTTCATTCGCCAACTCTCCCCTAAACAATTCTCTTCATTAAGAATACCACAAAGAAGAGCCGTTTGGAATATCTTTTGCAAAAAAGCGTCCTATATGCAAGTATGTACCGTCTTCGTCATATACATTTACATAAAGGATTGATGTGTATTGATTACGGAGAGTGTGAAGAACATAGTGTGGGGTATGCCCACGGTGTTTTTAATATTAACCGTCGGAGTGTATTTTACGGTTCGCAGCGGATGGTTTCCGCTGACCGGAATAAAGGAAATAACCAAAGGCACCATAGGCTCTCTGAAAAAAAGAGACGGACAACCCAAGGGCGGAGTAACTCCGTTTATGGCAGTGGCAACCGCAATCGGCGGCACTGTCGGGGTTGGAAGCATAATCGGCGTCGGATTCGCTATTGCGACAGGCGGTGCGGGCAGTATATTCTGGATGTGGCTAAGCGGCTTCTTCGGTATGATGATAAAATATGCGGAGGTTGCCGTTGCGGTCAACCACCGTAAAAGGACCGAAAAGGGTTATGCAGGCGGAGCTATGTATTGTCTTACCGAGCTTGGCTATAAAAAAACGGGGATTCTGTTTTGCTTTCTCTGTATCTTTGCTTCGTTCGGCGTGGGGAATCTTGCTCAGACCAACGCTGTGGCAGGCATTCTTGATGACATTGGGGTATCGCCGCTGTTTACCGCGGTTGTTATCGCTTTTTTCTTTGCACTGATTATATTCGGAGGGCAGAAAAAAATCGCAGGCATTTGCGCAATCGTCGTGCCCGCCGTTTCTCTGGCGTATCTCATATGCTCGGTTTACATAATCATTTTGTTCCTGCCGCAGATTCCCTCCGCCTTTGGCAGAATATTCGGGGAAGCATTTGGCTTAACGGCAGCGGTCGGAGGTTTTTCGGGAGCTCTGATTTCACAGGCTGTCCGAGTGGGCTTCGCAAGGGGCGTGTTTTCAAACGAGGCGGGAATGGGCTCCTCCCCGATAGTGCACGCTGCCGCAGAGGACGCCACTCCGCATACTCAGGGAATGTGGGGTATTGTGGAAATCTTCGTGGATACCTTTATCGTAACCACAATTACCGGACTAATTCTGCTTTGTGCCGGAACAAATGACATCGGGGAGCTGTTCGGTCATTGCTTCGGCTTGGCGGGCAGACCGCTCTTATCTGTTTTACTGACCGTGTTTGCTTTTGCCTCCATGATAAGCTGGTGCTTTTACAGCGAGGGCTGTATATTGTTCCTCTCCGGCAAAAAGGCTTATCTGTCCTTTTACCGTATCGCCGCCGTAGTCTTTGCCTTTTCGGGTGCGTTAGCGTCGGTAACCGTAATATGGGACATTGCCGATATTTTAAACGGACTAATGATATTTCCTAATATGTATCTGCTCTTTCTGAGGAGAAACGAGATTACAAAGAGAATTTAAAACGCAGCCTTTTGGCGTGTTTCTTAATTTCGGCGGATACGTCGGGGAAAGGATTATTTATATATATGTGGTATTCAAAAAAGCCTGATTTTATTTATAAGGAGCTGGGTACATCAAGGGACGGATTATCCTCCGCAGATGCCTCCCGCAGACTCAGGGAAAAAGGGAAAAATCTGCTGGAGCATAAGAAAAAGAAAAGCATAATAACCCGCTTTTTACTGGCTATGACCGACAAAATGACCGTAATCCTGCTGATTGCCGCAGCGGTTTCCTTTATCGCTTCACATATAAGCGAAGAAAAAAACGCAGACCCCCTGATTATTTTAATGATTGTTGTTCTAAACGCCGTAATCGGTGTTTTTCAGGAAAGCAAGGCGGAGAAGGCATTGGAGGCTCTCCGCTCGCTGTCCTCTCCGGAGGCTACCGTTATACGGGACAAGAAACAGATAAAAATAAAGAGCGAGGATATTGTTGCCGGAGACTGTATTTTACTGGAAAAGGGCTGCTTTGTACCAGCTGACATTAGGCTGACCGAGGCTAACGAGCTTATTATAGACGAATCTGCCCTGACCGGTGAATCCCTCGGCGTAAGTAAGCAGGCTGACTGCCTGTTCCCGGACAGTACGCACATAACCGACATTCACAATATGGCATGGTCGGGAACCGCAATAGTAGCGGGGAGAGGAAGGGGTATAGCGGTTGAGACCGGAATGAACACCTATGTGGGGAGCATAGCAAAAATGCTGGACGGCGGCTCGGTAAGTAAAACCCCTCTGCAAAAAAGGCTGTCCAAGGTAAGCGGTGCGCTGGGTAACGCCGCTCTGATAATCTGCGCCTTTATTTTTATAATTTCCATTATTAAGGGCTTGCCCTCAAGCGAGATGTTTTTAACCTCGGTAAGCCTTTCGGTGGCAGCAATTCCCGAGGGGTTGCCCGCCATTGTTACCATTGTGCTCTCCATCGGTGTTCAGATGATGGCGAGACGAAAAGCGGTGGTTAAGAGATTACCTGCGGTTGAAACCTTGGGCTGCGCAAGCGTTATCTGCTCGGATAAAACCGGTACGCTGACCCAAAACAAAATGACGGTTACTGAGGTTTTCGGAGACGGCAGAAGGCTCTCCCTTCCCTTTATATTATGCAACAATTTCTCCTCTCCCACCGAGAACGCTCTTTTAGATTATGCGAAAAAATATATATCCGATACGGAATCCATTATAAATAAGTACGAAAGAATAAGCGAGGTCCCCTTTGATTCCAAGAAAAAGCTCATGACAACCACCCATAAATACGGAAGCAGATATATAACCTACATAAAGGGCGCTCCCGATGTGCTGCTCCCTTTTTGCACGTCTAACAGGGATAATGCCGAACGAGCGGTCAAGGATATGGCGGGAAGAGCACTCAGAGTAATGGCATTTGCAAAGACGGAGAGCGCATTGCCGCCACAGAATCCGCTTGAATGCGCCTACGAGCTTATAGGTCTTTGCGGTATGCTTGACCCTCCCCGCCCCGAGGTTTATGAGGCGGTTGCGTTGTGCAAAAAAGCGGGGATACGTCCGGTAATGATAACGGGAGATCACCTTGATACGGCGGTTGCCATAGGGAAAAGCATTGGTATTTATAACGAAGGCGATGAATATCATACCGAGAAGGAATTATCCTCCTTAAATCAGAAGCAGCTTGCTGAAACCATAAAAAAAACCAGCATTTTTGCCCGCACAACCCCTGAATTCAAGGTAAAAATCGTAGAGGCATACCAAAACAGCGGAATGGTGGTTGCAATGACCGGCGACGGCGTAAACGACGCTCCCGCACTTAAAAAAGCGGATATCGGCTGCGCAATGGGAATAAGCGGAACCGATGTTGCCAAGGAGGCCGCCGACCTGATACTTACCGATGATAACTTCTCCACCATAGTGGAGGCGGTAAGGCAGGGCAGAGGTATTTACGCAAATATTAAAAAGGCTGTGCATTTTCTGTTGTCCTGCAACATTGGCGAGATAATAACCGTGTTTACCGCTATATTGCTGAACCTGCCCTCTCCCCTTACCGCAATACAGCTCCTCTGGGTTAATCTGGTTACCGACAGCCTGCCCGCCATCTCCCTCGGCTTAGAGAGGACGGAGAGGGATGTAATGAAGCAGAAGCCGCTGAAAAAAGGAGAATCTCTTTTTGGAGGCGGAATGGTGTTTGAAATGGCTGCGGGTGGTATTCTCATCGGTGTTCTCGCTCTGACCGCATACATAATCGGCACTGAGCTTGGCGACCGTATTTTAGCACGAACCATGTGCTTTTTGGTGCTCTCCGTATCGCAGCTCTTTCATTCCTTTAATCTGCACAGCCGCAAATCGCTGTTCCGCTCCGGTCTGTTCAGAAACCCCTATCTTGTACTCTCCTTTATTATTTGTCTTGGTTTACAGGTCTCCGTCGTGCTTGTCCCGTTCCTCTCCCGACTATTCGGAACTGCGGCCATTGGCGGTAGGGAATGGGCAATTGTGTTCCTGTTATCCGTCGTTCCGCTGGCGGCTTCCGAAATTTACAAATCGTTAATTAAAATTTGTAGTAATAATTAACTGTTATTATGGTACAATTGCCCATGTATGATAAATTTGGGGGTTGTAAAATGGAAAAAAGACTGCCCGTTATCGGGGCTCAGCCTATAAAGCTGAGCGAGGATAACGGTAAATACCTTCGCACCTACGGACGGTATACAATCAAACAGGAATGTCTCGCCTTCGACTGGTCGAACAGCGGGTTTAGCTTTAATTTTTCGGGAACAGGCTTTATACTTTCCCTTGGAAGCTATTCAGCCGACCAGCCCGCATATGTGAAGGTGTATCTTGACGGTTCGGAGCAACGCTTTGCAATATCTACCGGAACGGAGAAAATCATATATGAGAATCTGCCGGATAAAAGGCACAGGGTTACCGTATTGAGGGTTACCGAGGGTGCGGCTCCGCTGTTATTCAAGGAGCTTGTTTTATTCGGAAAGGATCAGAAGTTTATGTCCCCGCCCTTTGATAAGCCCAGAAGAATAGAGTTTATTGGGGATTCAGTAACCAGCGGCTACGGTGTAATTGCGGACCCGAGCGAGACGACCTATCAGACCTATCAGCAGGACAGCACCATGACTTATGCCTATTTCACGGCAAAGGAGCTGGAGGCGGACGCACATTATATATGCATTTCCGGGAAGGGTATTGTTTGCGACTGCAACGGAGAAAAGGAGGAGGATATTCCCCGATTCTTTGAATATGCCTCTCGGGAGAAGGAGCCCTGGGACTTCTCAAAATGGATTCCGGGAGTGGTGGTTGTAAACGCAGGTACAAATGATGTGGCGGGAGCGATTGGCGACCGCGAGTTTACCGAAAAATCGGTGGAGTTTCTTAACTCTATTCGCTCAAAGTATCCGGAAGCGCATATTGTTTGGGTCTACGGAATGATGAACGACAAATATGTCTCCGCAATCAAGGAAGCGATAAAAGAGCTGAACAAGACCGACAAAAAGGTGCATTTCCTTTATGTGGAGAGCATAAATCAGCTTCCCGGCGAGACCGGCGCGAACGGGCACCCGAACACAAGGGCGAATATGCGTGTGTCCAAGCTGCTGGTAAAGAAAATAAGGTCGGTAACGGGCTGGAAGTAAACTTATATTGTATTTGTCGAAAAACGGCGCATTTCATCGAAATACGCCGTTTTTTGTTGTCTGTTAATAAAGCGAAGGCATTTTTTTCTTCGGTGAAACTTTTTTGGGTTTTTTTCCGCACTATTATAATATACTTTTTTGGCATGTACAATATTAACGATAAAAGGGGTCTTTTATTATGGAAAAAAGAGTTTTTTCTTCACTTATAGCATTGCTTACAGCAGTTGTTCTTTTACTTACCGTATTTACGGGATGCAGCCCGACAGACGAAGATATGTCGGAGAGCTCGGAATACTCGGATGACGAATCATCTCAGGAAGAGAGTAATACATCCCGGGACGATTTTGCGCAAAGGCTTGAAGACTTACGGGCTAACATGCCCGTTATTGACGGCTCCACCTCAACAATACCGCTTGAAGCGGGTATCCGAGCGGCTCTGCTTGATATAAGCCTTGAGGAAGCAGAAAAGCAGGTCTCTCATTCCACGACATACGGCTCTTTCTATAACCTTGTCCAGGGAAAATGCGATGTGATTCTGACCGTGCCCTTGTCGCAGGTTCAGTATGATAACGCAGCTTCCTGGGGAATGGAGCTGGAGAAGTTCCCGATAGCAATGGAGGGGTTCGTGTTTGTGGTGAACGCAGACAACCCGGTTGATTCGCTTGACGCGCAGCAGCTTAAGGACATATACTCCGGAAAAATCACAAACTGGAAGGAGGTCGGCGGAAGCGACGCCGATATTGTGCCGTATCAGCGCAATCAGACCTCCGGCAGCCAGAACTATATGCTTGCCTTTATGGGAGACACAGAGCTGCCCGAGCCAAAGACCGAAACGTTACCCGCTACCATGAGCGGCTTAATGGATGTCATATCCAGCTATGATAATGCAATCAATTCAATCGGGTATTCGGTTTATTCCTATGCCGCAGAGATGTATGTGGCGGCAAGCAATGTAAAGTTTATACAGGTTGACGGAATAGCGCCCAGTGTTTCAACCATGTATGACGGCAGCTATCCTCTGCTCTCCTATAATTATGCAGTAATAGATGCGAATACACCGGAAAACGCTCCCGTGCGTACCCTTATAGAATGGATTATGTCCGAGGAGGGTCAGCAGGCGGTCTCCGCCTCCGGTTATATTCCGGTTTCAGAGATAGCTTCCCCGCTTGAGGCTGAAATTGTTATGCCTCTCCTTTCGGACGGAACAGGCAGGGAAAAAGCCTCCGGCTATGTCCTGCCCGAGACTTATTACGGTGTTTGCTCCAGTAATTACCTTAAATATGATACAGATGCGAATTACAGAGGAAAAAATTATAGGGCGGAAGGATTATTGGATTCTGCCCTGCAGAAAGAGATTAATGATTTCATTGATGATGCCGAAGCTAATGCGGAACTCGAAAAAGACAAAGCAAAGGAATATATATTTCAACAATTTGACTATGATCTATATTACGGAATATTGGTAAAATCGGAATGCGAAAACGGGTATCTCTCGGTAGTTGTTTCAAGTACATATGAAGATGGTTCCCAAGACTCACCCTTTTTTTATTACTCTCCGGTAACCGCTGTATGGGATCTGTATACGGGGGAGAGGCTCTCCTTTACCGATATGTTCTGGAGGGAGCAGGAGTTTATAGCAACTGTTAATAACGGAATAAGAACAGAAATAAACCAGCCTTACAATTCATGGGGTCAGGTATACGATACCACAGGTGATTTCTGGGCGCTTACCGGTACATTTGACACTTTTTCGCTTAATAATGTTTACTTTGCAAGCGGGGAGGGCATTTTCCCCAACGGCATAGAAATAGATTTCTCCTACTGCTGCGAGGATATGCTGGTTACCTCCGAGCTCCGTGACATGAAGGGAATATGGGAGGATGATTCCATTGTATACCGCTCCTACCGTGAGTATTATCATACCGATGTTGGTTTCGGTGACTATTATGAGGAGTATATAACCTTCTGGCAGATAGACGCAGAAAAAAGCGGAATGGAAAAGGCGGTCTGTGATAAAATAAACGCTTATATGCTCAAAAAACTCGATGATAATTTTTCATCCGAAGCGCTGAAAAACCGATTCGGTGAAAAAGAATACTCGTATGACTGGCCTCCGGATGTTACTTTTACCGTTTACGGAAAGAGCTATGTTGTTTACGAAGGTTGCTTTGGCGTATATATACAGGAAGACAATGAATATTTCCCAATATACATAAGCACTATATTTGATTATAAAACAGGGGATGTTCTGATGCTGGACGATATTTTCCTTGAGGGATGGCGGGACGAGGTCGAACAAAAATATGATATATACTTGGAAGATACGGTATTTATTAGTATAGGAAGCATGCAAAACGACTATGATGTGTATATTTATCTCTCATGCAAAAAATCAGATAAAAATATTTCTGTCTACGTTCCTTCTGAATATATTATCTTTAAATAATATAATACAAATAACACAAAAAATCAGCCGCAGGCTTTTTGCCTGCGGCATAATATTGTCCGAAATGTTTACACAACCATAACCCTTACAACTGCGGGAATGGCCATTATCTTCTTAATAACAGCCTCATCGATAATGTCGTCGCTGTCATAGATGGAAACGGCGTTCTGTCCCTTTGCGTGAGAGAGCAGGCTCTCGATATTAATATTAGCGGAAGAAAGAGTGGTGGAAACCTGGGCGAGCATATTCGGAATGTTCTCGTGCAAAACCACGACCCTGTTCTTTGTTACCCGGGGCAGTACAATCTCCGGATAATTAACGCTGTTGCGTATATTTCCGTTCTCGAGATAATCAATCAGCTGCTCCGCCGCCATAAGCGCACAGTTCTCCTCCGATTCGGGAGTGGATGCTCCGAGGTGAGGTATTGCAATAACACCTTCCACTCCCAGCAACTCCTCGTTCGGGAAATCGGTAACATAGCAGTAAACCTTGCCGCTCCGAAGTGCTTCGATTATATCCGCCGTGTTAACAAGGTCGCCTCTGGACAGGTTAATTATACGAACCCCGTCCTTCATTTTTGAGATTGCTTCTTTGTTTATCATATCCTTGGTGGAGGGAAGAGAGGGAACATGTATTGTTATATAATCGCTGTTGGCGTATATCTCATCGTAATTCTCCGCCTTGGAAACCGCTCTGGAAAGTGACCATGCTGCGTTTACGGTAATATAGGGGTCGCAGCCCATAACCTCCATACCGAGTCCGTATGCGACATTGGCGACCATACCGCCGATTGCTCCTAAGCCGATAACCCCGAGGGTTTTTCCCTTAAGCTCCGGACCGGCAAACTTAGACTTACCTTTTTCCACCTGCTTAACGACATCCGGTTGACCCTTCAGACCGTTCGCCCAGTTGATTCCGTCCACGATTTTTCTGGAGGATAAAAGAAGAGCGGCTATTGCAAGCTCTTTTACACCGTTGGCGTTTGCTCCGGGAGTATTAAACACCACAATGCCCTTTTCGGAGCAGCGGTCGAGCGGGATATTGTTTACGCCGGCTCCCGCTCTTGCGATTGCGAGCAGACCGTCCCCAAACTCCGTTTCATGCATGGACGCAGAGCGGACAAGGATGCCGCAGGGATTCTCGGCGTTGTCGCAAACTAAGTATTTATTATTGTTAAACGCCTCTATGCCGACACTGTCAATCTTATTGAGCAGCTTGATGCTTTTCATTATATCATATCCTTTGTAAGATTAATTTTTTGCGGAATGTCACTTATTCTCCGCCTCGAACCTTCTCATGAACTCCACGAGCGCTTTTACTCCCTCCACAGGCATTGCGTTATATATGGAAGCACGCATACCGCCCACCGAGCGGTGCCCCTTAATGTTCTCAAAGCCTGCCTTTTTGGCTTCGGAGCAGAACCGCTTATCCAGATTCTCATCCCCGGTAACAAAGCAGACGTTCATCACGGAGCGAAACTCCTTCTGTGCCGTGGGCTTGAAAAGGGTTGAGCTGTCCAGATAGTCATAGAGCAGAGCCGCCTTGTAATTGTTTATTTTAGCCATCGCCTCAAGACCGCCAAGCTCCAAAATCCACTCATAAACCAACCCGGCGATATAAATAGAATAGCAGGGCGGAGTGTTATACATGGAGTCACTCTCGACCTGAACCTTATAATCAAGCATAACCGGAGTCTCCGGACGGGCATTGCCGATAAGGTCCTCCCGCACTATAACGACGGTAAGCCCCGCAGGAGCCATGTTCTTCTGCGCACCTGCATATATCAATGCATATTTTGACACATCAATTGGCTTAGAAAGTATTGCGGACGACATATCCGCAACCAACGGGATATCACCCGTATCGGGAATATAGTTGTAGGTAGTGCCGAAAATTGTGTTGTTATAGCATATATGAACATAATCGGAATCGGGCGAAAAGCTTTCCACATGCGGAATATAGCTGTAATTCTTGTCCTTTGAGTCCGCAAGAACGGTTACCTCGCCGAACCTTGCTCCTTCCGCAGCCGCTTTTTTAGAGAATTGCCCGCTTATTATATAGTCCGCTTTTCTGTTTTTGTTCATCAGGTTAAGCGGCACAGCGGAAAACTGGGTGGTAGCTCCGCCCTGTAAAAACAAAACCTTATAATTATCGGGAATATTCATCAGCTTGCGCAGCTTCTGCTCTGCCGATACAATAATCTCGTTGTATACAGGTGATCGGTGGCTCATCTCCATTACCGACATACCGCTGCCGTTATAATCGGTCATTTCTCTCGCAGCCCTTTCAAGAACCGATAAAGGAAGCATGGAGGGTCCCGCCGAAAAATTATACACACGATTCATTCTTATTCCTCTTTTCCGGATATTTGATAACTTAATAAATAATACATCATTTATCCTGTAAAGTCAATACCTTTTTATATTATGTTAATGCCGCCGAGGACTGTTTTGCTATTGACACCGAAAACGCTTTTTGCTACAATATTAAGCATTGAGAGCAAATACTGATGCTTAGGAGAAGTCGAAAAATGAGGAAGAGAATCAGGTTCGGAATAATAGGCTGCGGAGTGATAGCGGATTTTCATGCCAACGCTCTTCTGGACATACCGAATGAGGCTGAGCTGGTGGGAGTAACCGACATAGTATATGACGCCGCCGAGAAGTTTTCTAACCGGCACGGAATAAAGGCGTTCGCTTCCCTTGAGGAAATGCTTGAATCCAAGAATATCGATGTTGTAAACATCTGTACACCGAGCGGTTATCATGCGGATGTGGTTATTAAGGCGGCAAAGGCAAAGAAGCATATTATAGTCGAAAAACCGATGGCAATAACCAAGGAGCAGCTGGATTCTATTGAAAAGGTATGCAGGGAATACGGTGTTCTTTTGTCCTCCATATCCCAGAATCGGTTCGCAAAAGGGGTTTCCATGACCAAAAAAGCGATAGAGGACGGGTTGCTCGGCAAAATTCTGTGCGCAGATATTTATATGAAGTATAATCGAACACAGGAGTATTATGACAGCGGTAGCTGGCGGGGTACCAAGAGAATAGACGGTGGCGGCGCACTTATGAATCAGGGTATACACGGGGTTGACCTGCTTCAATATTTAGCCGGTCCTATAAAAAGCGTTTTTGCCTTATCAAAGACTCTGGCAAGAAAAATAGAGGTGGAGGATACTCTTTCCGCCGTGGTTGATTTTGAGAGCGGGGCAATCGGGGTTATTCAAGCGACAACCTCTGTCTTCCCGGGTTATCCCCGAAGGCTTGAGATAAACGGCGAAAGGGGCTCTATTGTGCTTGAGGAGACCTCGATTACACGCTGGGATATAGACAACAGCAAATATGAGGACATTGTTCTTCAGCCCGCAATGACCTCCTCCGCCTCCACTCCGACCGCAATCTCCACCGACGGGCACACCAGACAGATGCTGGATTTTATCCGTGCGTTAAAGACAAAAACAAAGCCCTTAATCGATGTGGTTGAGGGCAGGAAAGCGGTTGATACCATACTCGCAATCTATAAATCGGCGGAGTCAAAAAAGCAGGTGTTTATTGATAAGACAGAGTAAAACGGCAGCCGATAAAAGAACACCCTTAAAAATCATATATTTATTTACAGAAATATTTTCTTTTATCGCTTTATAATGTTGACAATTAAAACGAATTAAGTTATAATCAAGCTATTCATTACGATAAACGGAGAAAAAAATGAATTTTACCTATGAAAAATTATTTAAGATTCTAAGAGATAATCTTATAATTATTATCGCCGGTGGTGTTCTTTGTTTCGGTATTGCGTTTGCATACTCAAAGTTTCTTATCGACCCTGTTTATTATTCCGAGGCTAAGATTATAATTCTATCAAACGATGCCAATCCGGATGCCACGGTCGGAAACATAAACGCAAACAGAATGCTGGTCGATTCCTATCTTGCCATTTTGGATTCCAATGATTTCTACAAAAATGTGCATAAGAATCTTCCGGACGATATAAAACCGTTGTATTCTGTTTCCAGGTTAAAAAGCGGAACCTCCTTCTCCCCCAGCAACAACACGGAGGTTATTAGGCTACAATTTAAGACTTCGCACATAGATTCACCCAAGACGGTCACCGAGACAATAATAGAGAGTATTAATTCGCACTTTATTTTACATACTCAGTATCAGACCAGTGTTACGGTCGTGGACAGTGCGACCGAATCAAGGGTGTCCGGAGACAGAACAAGATTGTTTTCGGTTATCGGTTTTATTATAGGAATGGCGGCGGTTTTTGTTGTTGCGATAATACGGGAAGCGCTTGACATAAGGATTAAGACAGTAAAAGATATAGTGGAAAAGCACAACATGCCTGTTCTGGGAGCTATACCTACCTTCAAGGGCAAGAAGATTAAAAAGGAGGAAGGTATAAATGGCTGAGGAGCACAGAACCGGCGGAAGAGTTGCGTTTGATTATACCTACAGTAATTCCGAGCTGTTCGGAGTTCAGGAGGCATATAAGGCAATTCGTACCAATATAATCCTTTCGGTTATAAAGGATGAGTGCAAGAAGATTGTCATTACCAGCCCGTTACAGGCGGAGGGTAAATCCACAATCTCGGTCAACATCGCAATCTCTCTTGCCCAAGCATTTAACAAGGTATTGTTTATTGACTGTGACCTGCGTCTTTCCAAGGTGCATAAGGCACTCGGTATTGCAAGAGACCCCGGTCTTTCAAACATTTTGAGCGGTCTTGCCACCACAGAGGAGTCTATACAGGCAACAAAGTTCGAGAACCTTTTTGTTTTGCCTGCCGGGATAGCCGCACCCAACCCTTCCGAGATGCTCGCAAGCTCAAAAATGCAGGAGCTGCTGGATGAGCTCGCCGGTGATTACGACTATATTATAATGGACACCCCTCCTATCAACATCGTTTCGGATGCACTGCCCTTGGCAAGGAGTGCGGACGGGGTTATTTTGGTTGTAAGGAGAAAAATAACCACCCATACAGAGATGGAAAAAGCCATAAAATCACTTGAGTTTATTAACGCTAAGATTCTCGGCACTATACTCAACGACGCAGCTGAGGAATCCAGCAAGAGATACAAGAGCGGTAAATACGGTAAATACGGAAAAGGCAAATACGGTTATGGTTATGGCTACGGTTATGGCTACGGCTATAGCTATTCATCATATAAAAATGTCGGCAAAGATAAAAAGGACAAGGAAGCCGAAAATACCGAAAATAAGTAGGCTCTTTGCCCCAGCGAAGAAAAGGCACCTCTTTAGGTGTCTTTTTGCTTTTCGCTCCCCTATATTGACATTATTACTATAATCATGCTATAGTTAACTAAAAGAGGTCAAATGCGGCAGTCGGTCGACATTCTTTTAACTTAATAACAGCTCTTTGCATAACAGGCGGCTATTTTCAATATAATCTTACATAAACAATAACGGGGTGGTATCGGTGGGAAAAATTCCGGTTGAAAATATATATGCAATGATTGTAACGCTGCTTACAAGCTGCCTGTTTCCGATTATATTGTGGATTATCTTAGCACAAAAAAGAAAAAGGCTGTCCGGTACGGTAATTGCCGGGGTTATGGGGTTTGTTTTATTCCAGATGATTATAAGGATACCACTATTACAGCTCCTGGCAAAAAACCAAAGGTGGCTTTCGTTCTTTGAGAACAACATAATGCTTGCGATAGTTATTCTGGCATTGTCGGCTGCGCTGTTTGAAACAGCGGGGCGGCTCCTGGTGCTAAAAGGTATATTGAGGAATAGGCTGTCCTTCAACGCCGCTCTCGGTGCGGGGCTGGGGCACGGAGGTGCCGAATCGGTGGGCATTGTAGGGCTTACATATGTAAATAACCTTATATTCAGCTTTTTAATAAATACCGGAATGCTCCCTTCGCTTGAAGGAGCGGAGGAAATACAGTATGCGCTTATGAATACTCCTGCATCTGTCTTTTTTGCCGCCGGTGTCGAGCGGGTGCTTGCGATTGCATTCCATATAGCGTTATCGGTGCTTTTGTGCTATTTTATAATGAAGGGCAGGACTTTGTTAGGCTCGGCTCTATGTATCGGAACACACTTTGCCTTTGATATTGCGGTTTCGTTAACAGCGAAGAACGAATGGCCCGTATGGGCTATCGAGGGAGTAATAGCGGCGGTAGCAGTGGCTGCGGTTCTGTTAGTTATACGGCTTAAGAGCTTGTTTAGTATAGAGGAGATACCAAAGGACTCCGCCGAGACAGCGGTTGAACAGGGCTATTAATAAACTATTTTTACGAAGGGAAGGTTGACAGCTATGTTAATTGTAACCAGCGAGCACATTGAGGACAAAAAGCTCATGCACCTTGGTATTGTAAGGGGAGGAATGGTTCAGTCAAAGCACTTGGGCAAGGACTTTATGGCGGGACTAAAGACCATCGTCGGAGGAGAGCTTAAGGGCTATACCGAAATGATGAACGAGGCTCGGGCACTTGCGACCAAGCGCATGGTAGAGGAGGCGCAGTCAATGGGAGCCGATGCCATAGTTGCGGTCAGATATGTATCATCCGCAATCACACAGGGAGCAGCCGAGGTTGTCGCCTACGGAACAGCGGTCAAGTTCGGCTAAGGTAAAAAAACAGCAGAAGCGTTGCAGGATTAATAAAAAACCGCATTTTGCTCGTGCAGAATACGGTTTTTTTAAGGTGCATATATAACGGAAGGTACGGGAAATGAATTCGATTGAGCTTACAAAATATATGAACAGGAGCACAAGGGATATTGCCAAAAGAGCTATATGGGGCTCGGTTCTTAACCTGCGGGAGCTTCTGTTTTTACTTAGAATCAGGAGAGCGCTAAAAAAGTCAGCCGAAAAAAGAATCAGAAGCGAGGAAAGAGGACTGCATATTCCCGCTTTTTTGATTTCCAGCATAACCAGCAGTTGTAACCTGTTTTGCAAGGGATGCTATGCCCGTGCAAATAATATATGCGGCACGAAAGAAAAAAGCGCAATGCTCACCGCAGATGAATGGAGCGGAATATTTAAGGAGGCGAGAGAGCTTGGAATATCCTTTAACCTGCTTGCGGGCGGCGAGCCGCTGTTGAGAAGGGATGTTCTTGTCGCTGCTTCCCAATACAAGGACATTGTATTCCCCGTTTTTACCAACGGGACGCTGTTTGACCATGATTACATTGATTTATTCAACAAGAACAGAAATCTTGTTCCGATTGTTAGTCTGGAAGGAGACAAAAAGACTACAGACCAAAGAAGAGGAGAGGGTACATATAAAAGGCTGACCGATTCCTTGAAACAGATGAAAAACAGAGGATTGCTTTACGGAGCGTCCATAACCGTTACAAAGGGAAATCTGAATGAGATTACATCCGAGAGGTTCATCAACACTTTAAATTCGCTGGGCTGTAGAATTGTGTTTTTTATCGAATATGTTCCCATAGACAATAAAAGCGGGCATATCGCACCGGACGAAGAGGATCGTATTATTTTGGAGAAAATGCAGGAGCTCCTGCAAAATGCTTATAAGCGCATGTTGTTTTTGTCCTTCCCGGGTGACGAAAAGCATATGGGAGGCTGTCTTGCGGCAGGCAGGGGTTTTTTTCATATTAACTCGGACGGAGCGGCGGAGGCTTGTCCCTTTTCACCCTATTCGGATTATAACATCAAGGTTGGCGGTCTGAAAAAGGCGTTGCAATCATCCTTTTTTAAAAAGGTGAGGGAGCTGAACAAGAACGAGATTAATCACACGGGAGGATGCAGCCTTTTTGAGCAGGAGGAAAGGGTGATGAGCCTTTTTATGGGGGAGTAAATCATCTTTTTTATTGCATATCATAGAAAAATATGGTATAAATAAAGCGTTAATAATACAGAAGCAGATTAGGAGCACAAAAACATTAGTATGGAGGTTATATGGAGCATATTATTGAGGTTACCGACCTGAAAAAACACTACGGAAGCGTAAGGGCTGTCGACGGTATAAGCTTTTATGTCGAAACAGGCAAGCTTTTTGCATTCTTGGGGCCTAACGGAGCGGGTAAATCAACCACCATTGATATGATTTGCACCTTTCTCAGACCGGACGCGGGCAACGCTGTTGTGGATGGATTTGCGCTGGGAGAAAAGGATAACGAGATACGCCATTCTATCGGAGCGGTGTTTCAGGACAGTCTGCTTGATTCCTTGCTGACCGTCAGGGAAAACCTGAAAACAAGAGGGTCTCTGTACGGTATAAAAGGACAGGAACTGGACGAAGCGGTAAAAAAAGCAGCGGAATCGGTCGGGATTACCGATTTGCTGGACAGGCGATATGGAAAGCTCTCCGGCGGGCAGAGGAGAAGAGCGGATATAGCGAGAGCTCTCGTGAACACACCGAAGGTGCTGTTTCTTGACGAGCCCACCACCGGTCTCGACCCGCAGACCAGAAAAAGCGTCTGGGATACCGTTAAGAAGCTGCAGGAAGATACGGGCATGACCATATTTCTGACAACCCACTATATGGAGGAAGCGGCGGAGGCCGATTTTGTAATCATAATCGATAACGGAAAAATAGCGGCCAAGGGCACACCCTCCGAGCTGAAGGAAAAATACTCCTCCGATGTGATAGTTATGAGAGCCGGGAAGGAAGACAGGCTGCTCGTGGAAAAGCTGAAGTCTCTCGGACTTGAATATGCAAAAACGGCAAACCTTATCACCGTTAAAATACCGGACACCTTGGCCGCAATACCGATTCTTGATTCGTGCAGGGATTATATTACAGGGTTTGAGGTGATGACCGGAACCATGGACGACGCCTTTATAGGCATTACTGGAAAGGAGATAAGGGAATGAGCGCGCTAATAAAAAGAACGATGAAGCTGTACTTCAGGGATAAAGCCTCCGTGTTCTTCTCTCTGTTTGCGGTACTTATTATAGTGGGAATGTATGTGCTTTTTTTAGGGGATGTCTGGACTCAGGAAATGGAGTTCGAAAACCCAAAAACAGTAATGGATTCCTGGATTATGGCGGGTCTGCTCGCAGTCGTTACGCTTACCACAACAATGGGCGCGTTCGGAATAATGGTTGAGGACAGACATAATAAAATATCCAAGGATTTTTATTCCTCTCCGGTAAGCAGGAGCCGGCTTGCGGGAGGATATATAATAGGCGCTTATTTTATCGGCGTTATAATGAGTGTGCTGACCTTTATAGTGACCCAGGTTTATCTGACGGCAAACGGAGCAGATTTTCCCGATGCGGAAATGATTCTCAAGGTTTTGGGGATTATATTGCTCTCAGCCTTCACCAACACGGCGTTTTTGTTTTTTATAGTATCTTTTTTGAAGAGCCAAAACGCCTTCGGGACAGCAAGCTCGATAATCGGAACGCTTGTGGGATTTTTGACCGGTATTTATATGCCAATCGGAATTCTGCCGGAGGCGGTGCAGATTATAGTCAAGGCATTTCCGCCGTCTCATGCGGCAACCATGTTTAGAAGGGTATTAATGGAGCCTATGATAAAAGACGCCTTTGAAGGGGCGCCTGCCGGAGCGAGGGAGGAGTTTTCCGAACAAATGGGCATTACGCTCACCTGGGCGGGAGAGTCTATACAGCCCTGGGTAAGTATAATCATACTGATAGCAGCCGGATTCCTGTTTTATGCACTGTCGGTTATAAACATTTCCCGAAAAAGCAGATAAAAACGGTATAAATAAAAAAACAACCTCTGACACGCGTTACAAGCTGTACAGGGGTTGTTTTGTGTTATATGTCTGCAATATAATCCTCCATAATATAGGGTAGACCCATTGGTGTTACCTTTCCTCTGCAAATTTTACTTAGCATTTTTTCAGCCTCCGAACGTCTGCTTGTAAAATCTCTAGCTTGTGCAATTTCGCTTTTTTTACCGTCGCTCAGCTCAACCAAAAGGCTAAAAAAAACATTCTCGGAGTGCTTGAAGTCGCTTTCTTCAAAAAGCAGGTATCTGAGCTTAAATCTTTCGCATCTCAATTTTCGTTCGCCTATCAGTTTTTTCACAATTAACCTCCTTAGACTTAAAGAATATCAGAAAACACACATTTTGTAAACAAAAATCATTTTACTTTATACGACAAAAAACATTATATGCGTTATGAATACCAAAATACAGGCATGATTTTTTTTATTTTTTGAGACTTTTTGTCGAATAAAAACAGAAAATCTCTTTAGAAGTCCTGTTTATAGCCCGCACAAGCAGGTATAATAAATACAGGAAATCAACAATAAGCGGTAAAAACGCTGAGGAAGGGAATGACATTGATATGATATGGTTTTTGGTTTTGGTACTGTATATTTGTTTGATCTGTGCTTTAGCTTCACCGATAGGAGCAGAGCAAGTACAGGAAAAGCAGAGGGAGAGGGGCAGGAGCTTACCTCTTGATGACCGGCGAGAGCAAATCGTCTCTGTGACGAATAAGGAAGAAGGTAAACGGGAGTGGCTGTTTGAGCTTGGATTGTGAGCGTGTTCTGTTTGATAATAGAGTGATTAAGGCTTTTTGTCTGTAAGCTTTTTCATTTTTCACTATCTTTCACGAAAAAGGTCTGCTTTTGCAGGCTTTTTTCGTTATATTGAGAGAACCTGAAAAAAATCGGGATATTTGTGTTGACATTATTGAATAATACAAATATAATGGGTATCGTGGAAAGATTGGGTATTTGACGATTTTATGCTTTTTTGTCGTAATTTGTCGGCTCCCGAGCTTACATAATTTTAATTTTTGCGGACTTATCTCCGCTGTATAGAAAGGAACCCCTCGTATATGAACACGTCCTTGCTCTTGGGTCTTGTCATTGTTGCCGCTCTGGCAGGGCTCGCTTATGCTGCGATCAATTTCTTCTCCGTCAAGAGGATGGAGGAGGGAACAGAGCGTATGCAGGAGATTGCCGCCGCCATAAGGTTAGGCGCAAACACATTTATTTCTTATGAATATAAGATTGTTGCCTTCATTGCGGCGATTATTGCCGTTTTGCTGGCTGTACTTATTTCATGGTCGGTTGCGGTCGCCTTTATACTCGGTGCCGTAATGAGTGCCACGGCGGGATTGGTGGGTATGAAGATTGCCACCTATGCCAATGTTCGGGTTACAAACAGAGCCAGAACAACCAAGTCGCTTTCAGAAACCCTGAAGGTTGCCTTTAAGGGCGGCTCGGTTATGGGTCTTTGCGTTGCCGGCTTTGCTCTTTTGGGCATTTTCGTTGTATTTTTGTTTTTTGGTCTCGGTCTTAAGCAGATTGATGCCGCCGCAGGTATTGTGGACGAAGCCCTTTGGGGCTCGACAAATAGTCTGATAGGACTTGAGGTATCCTTTACCATGACCCTGTCCGGTTATGCTCTCGGATGCTCGATTATAGCAATGTTTAATCGTGTGGGAGGCGGTATATATACAAAAGCCGCCGATATGGGCGCAGACCTTGTCGGAAAGACAGAGCTGCACATTCCCGAGGACGATCCCCGCAACCCCGCAACCATTGCCGACAATGTAGGCGACAACGTGGGAGATGTTGCGGGACTGGGAAGCGACCTTTTAGAGAGCTATGTCGGCTCTATACTTGCCGGTGCTATACTTGCCGTTGAGCTTTTTATCCATGGCATATATGCCGAGACCGAGCTGCTTAAATCGATGCTTATTTTCCCGGTTTCGTTTGCCGCAATAGGCTTGATAGCATGTATTGTGGGTATAGCGTCTCTGTTTATACGGAAAAAGCTGTCCGACAATCCGCACAGGGAGCTTAACTCCGCAACCTGGATTTCGGCAGGGCTTACAATAGTTTTGGGCTTTGCTCTTGTCTTCTATCTCTTCAAGGGTACGGACAGCGAGGTGCTAAAGCACGCAGAGTTCAATATCGGTTTTGTTTCCCCTTGGGTTGCCGCCTCGCTCGGTGTAATTGCGGGTGTTTTGATAGGTAAAATAGCCGAGTATTATACAAGCTATGATTATAATCCCACCAAAAAGGTTTCCGCAGCCTCCATAGAGGGCTCGGCTCTTACCATTACTCAGGGACTTGCACTTGGTATGACCTCCTGTATGGCTCCCGTTCTGGTTCTGGGCGCATCCATATATGCCTCCTATGCCATTGCGGGTATGTACGGTGTTGCCGCTGCCGCTATCGGAATGCTCTCCTTTGTTGCGGCTACCGTTTCGGTGGATACCTACGGGCCTATTTCGGATAATGCCGGCGGTATTGCCGAGATGAGCTACCTTGAAAAGGATGTCAGAAAAATCACCGACGAGCTGGACAGCGTCGGAAACACCACCGCCGCTATCGGCAAGGGCTTTGCAATCGGCTCCGCCGCACTCGCAACCCTCTCAATGATGACCTCCTACATGTTTGCATATATAGACAAGGACGAGCTTGCCGAGGATATTTTGGAAAAAGGTACGGATGCGGTTGCACTTGATTTTATCGGTATAAATATTATACAGCCCCTTACCCTTGTAGGTGCGCTTGTGGGTGCCGCTCTTCCCTTCCTGTTCTCGGGAATGTTAATAGAAGCGGTTGCCAAGGCGGCAAGGAAGATGGTGGATGAGGTTCGCCGTCAGTTCAGAGAGATTAAGGGACTTATGGAGGGTGAGGTTCTTCCCGATTACAAGACCTGCATTGCCATATCCTCGCAGGGGGCACTTCGTGAAATGCGTATTCCCGCAATTATGGCGATAGCGTTCCCTGTCGTCTGCGGATTCTTGTTCGGACCGCAGTTTGTGGGCGGCTTGCTAATCGGTGCTACGGTTACCGCCATTATGCTGGCTATCTTTGCCGGAAACGCCGGCGGTGCCTGGGATAACGCCAAGAAATATATAGAAACAGGCGCAATAGAAGGACATGAAAAGGGCTCACCCGCTCATGACGCCGCTGTTGTGGGAGATACCGTGGGTGACCCGCTTAAGGATACAGTCGGTCCCTCACTGGACATTCTAATAAAGATAATGAGTGTTGTCTCGCTGGTAACGGTCGTTGTTTTCGGCAGGTACAACATTGTCGGCTGGATAAGCAGCCTTTTCTAAGAAAATGATTGATTTCCATACACACATTTTCCCTGACCATCTTGCGCAGAGAGCTTTGGATAAGCTCTCTGCGATTGGCGGAATCCCTGTGTGTAGCAACGGCAGAGCGGAAGCCCTGCTTGCCGATATGGAGGGCAACGGCGTCCATTATTCAGTTGTGCTTAACATAGCCACAAACCCCAAGCAGGTTGACAATGTTAACGCCTTTGCGCTTTCCATAAAGGAGCATTATGATAGGCTTATACCCTTTGGCTCTTTGCACCCGATGTGTAAGGATGTAAGGCGAATCATAAAATCCTTAAGGGATAACGGGATAAAGGGTATTAAGCTGCATCCGGATTATGTAAGGACAACGGTGGACGACCCGTCCTTTTATCCCGTTTTCGCCTCCGCTGCGGAGATGGATATGATTGTGGTTATACATGCGGGCTGGGATTTTGTTTCCCCCGACTTTCTGCATGCTTCTCCGGATGCTATCTTAAGGGTGATAAAACGGTTTCCCGGGCTTAAGCTCATATGCGCTCATTTCGGTGCGAACAGGCGCTGGGATGAGGTTTTACATAAGCTGTGCGGAACTCCGTTGTATTTTGATACGGCGCTTGCGTGTGAGCGGTTCGGTATGACCGGGGAAATAGCAAAGGCAATAATTGAGAACCATGATGAAGAGAGAATTCTGTTCGGCACGGATATGCCCTGGTGCGAAACAGCCGTTGTGCGGGATTTCATTGATTCGCTGGAAATAAGCAGGGAAACAAAGGGAAAAATATTCCACGGAAATGCCTGTAAGCTGCTCGGGATTAAATGATTAAAGCATATAAAGAGACGCCGGAAGCCTCAAGGCCTCCGGCGTTTTTTACAGCTCTTTGTTCTTTATAATGACCTGCTTCCTCCAGCGTCCGGAGAAATAAAACAGCAACGCGGAGACAAAAGCGAGACCGGAGGCAAAGGGAGCGCCTAACCCGATACCCGCAAGACCTTTGTCAAGAACGATGCCGAATATGTAGGCGACCGGTATTCGTATTATAAGAGAGGAGAGCATTCCGTTTATAAAAGAGAAGGCTGTATGCCCCGAGCCGATAAAGAGCCCGTTTAGGCAAAACAGCAGCGGAACGAAAATATAATCAAAGCTGAACGGGCGTAAATATGCGGCTCCCGCTTGGATAAGCTGCGGGTCACTGTTAAAAATCTTTAACAGCTCCTCGGGGAAAAGCTGGGTTAGAATAAAAATGCTGTAGCTAATGGAAATGGAAATTAACAAGCCTATCTTCATTGTTTTTACCGCTCGCTCGGGCTTGCCCGCTCCAAAGTTCTGCGCACACATTGCGGAGATTGCGGAGCCCATTGCTATTGCGGGCAATATTGCGAAGGCGTTGAACCTTCCTACAACTCCGACCGCAGTAGAGGCGATAAGACCGATATTGTTCGCAAATCCGGTTAGGAACAAAAACGAGGTTGATACGGCTACACTGTTAAAAAGGGTGGGAGCTCCTATTTTAAACAGCATTTTAAGCCGTTCGCCGTTAAACCGAAAGGAGGACAGCGAAAAGTCAAATACAAAACGGTTTTTCTTAAGATAGATAATACACAGAATCATGCTCAGCCCCTGTGAGATTACGGTTGCGAGAGCGGCGCCCTGCGCTCCCATGTCAAACACCGCAACAAGGAGCAGGTCGAGGGCAATATTTGTAAAGCAGGCAATGGCTACGAACTTCAGAGGATTCCTGCTGTCTCCCATTCCCCGCATAACCGCACTCAAAGCGTTGTATCCGAAGATAAACAAAGTACCGGATAGAGTAATGGTAAGATAGCTTTTTGCCTGCGAAAAGGATTCTGCGGGCGTTTTAAGCATATTAAGAAAGGGTTCACGTAAAAGCAGCATAACCACCGATATTACAACAGACAGCACCAGAAGGGTGGAAAACAATGTACTGATTGTCTCCTTTAGCTCCTGCTTTTTGCCGGAGCCGAGATACTGACCAATCAGAACGGTTCCTCCGACGCAAAGCCCTATAACGGCGTTGGTTATAAGAAAGGTCGCCTGATTGCCGATATGCACGCCGGACATATTGTTTATGTCCGAGAACCTTCCCACTATAATCATATCCGCCACCGCATACAGGGACTGTATAAGATTGGATATTAAAAAGGGTAAGGAAAAGCGGATTAACTGACCAGCAACACTGCCCTCGGACAGGTTTACCTCAAATCTTGTGTTTTTTGACATTATGTTTCACCGATTTCGTTTCATAACAATATTCATTTCGATAAATAATAACATAATGCCCCAAATAATACAAGAGCACAAATGCACAATATTTTTGTCCGAAAAAAACAAATCATACACCATTGCTAAGTTGACATTGAGCTGCCGCTGTGCTATCATAGCAGAAAGACTTATAGAAGGTGATTTCTGTGACAATAAAGAATTCAATAAAAGCTATTATTATCAAAAACACTAAGCTGCTGGTAACCAAAATGCAGCACGAGAAAGGCATATATTACACGCTTCCGGGAGGAAAGCAGGAGGCAGATGAGCTAATGCTGGATGCTCTTAAGCGGGAGGTTATAGAGGAAACCGGCTTCCGTGTGGAGGCTAACAGCCTGCTCTTTATACGGGAGGGCTTTAAGGATGAGCGGGAGGAGGATATTCACCGTATTGAGTTTATGTTTGTGTGCGATATAATTGAGGAAGCCGATCAAAGCGTGCTGGAGTATGATGTCAACCAGATAGGCACTCACTGGCTGAATATAGACAACATAATGCATGAGCCGCTTTATCCGGTGGATATGCGCAGCGTTATAAAGAATTATTTTCTGGGTAAAAATGCCCCTATTTATTTAGGAGAAATGAAGTAGTATATAAGATAGACATAAAAAACCAGCGCCGGAGGTCTTTTACCTCCGGCATTACTGTTTCATATTACAACTCTCTGTCCGGCAGACCGAACCTCTTTAGTCCGAGAGTTAATACAACAGCGGCAGCCGCTTTGAAAATATCAAAGGGTACAAAGGGATACACGCATACCTTAAGAGCATAGGAGAAGCTCTCGTTCATTACATAGCTGAACCAAAGTGCTCCGGTTGCATAACAAACCACTATAGAAAAAAGCATACCGAGCGAAAGGGAAAGAACACTGCGTTCTCCGAAGAATTTAATAAATGAGGATATAATAAGTACCATCAGCGGATATGCCCAGATAAAGCCTCCGGTGTAACCGACCAGCTTGCCGAAGCCCCCTTCAAAGTTGGAGAATACGGGGAGCCCGACGGCGCCGAGTGCGATATATACCATTACCGAGGTTACCGCATATGAGGGAGGCAGCATTGCACCGCATAAAAAAATCGCAAGGAGCGCAAGAGTTACCGGTACTACGCCTATCGGTATTGTAATTGGCGATGCAACCGATATTATTGCCGCGAAAACAGCGGTTAGGGTAAGTCTTTTTATGGTTTGTCGTTTCATAATGGGTTGTGCCTTTCTTTTTTATACTCTTTTTATGCTTACGTCGTCCGAGAATAAAGTTTCGGTGCTTCCGTTCTTGTATTTTATAATTAAAGCAGCGTTTTCATCTATATCAAGGGCTTGCGCCGGGAGCTTCTTGCCATTTTTAATTACATAAATGTCCTTGCCGAGAATAACCGAGCGTGCCTTGTATTCGGGCAGATGCGCTTTGCGCTCCAGGTTGGGCAGATCCTCCGTTAATTGGTTCAGAATTTCCGCCGCGAGCCGGGAACGATTAAAACGCTTTTTTTCTGTTTTTTCGGCATTGGTTAGCGAGCCTGCAATATTACTCAGCTCCACAGGCAAGCTGCTTGTAAAAACATTAACCCCTATTCCGATCACCGCATATTCAAGTGCTCCGGTTTCCATATTTATTCCGCCCTCGGTAAGTATGCCTACAATCTTTTTTCCGTTGCAGTAAAGGTCGTTAACCCACTTGATTCCGACCACCTCTCCCGAAACTCGCTCAATCGCTCGTGCCGTCGAAACCGCCGCAAGGGATGTTAGCAGCACCGCCTTGTCTGAGGTTATTCCCGGATTTAGCAGCAAAGACATATATATGCCGTTGTTCGCAGGGGAATAAAAGCTTCGCCCCATCCGTCCTCTGCCCGCAGTTTGCTCGTTGGCGATTAACACAAGCCCGGGCTCTTCTCCGTTTGCAGCTATTTTTTTTAGCTCGCTGTTTGTGGAGGTAACGCTTTTCCGTACATCCAGTCTCAGCCTTGCTGCCTCCCCCCTTAAAAACGGCGAAATACTCTGGGAGGACATAATATCACTGTCCCTTGAGAGTAAATAACCCTTTTTAGGGATAGCACTTATCCGATACCCCTCGTTTTGCAGTGTTTTTACTGCCTTCCAAACTGCTGCCCGAGATACCCCGAACTTAAGAGCGAGCTCCTGACCGCTTACATAGCTGCCTTTGTTTGCTTCAAAAAGGGTAAGGATATCATTTTTTAGCATTGCGGTTACCATTCCTTTCGGTAATAATCGGGAATCTATCGAATTATACAACAAAAAAAACCATATGTCAACTAAAAAATAAAAAATGGTTTACGCATAAGATTGACATTTTCAATTCGAAGATATATAATCAAAGAGCAACAAATACTACATAAGGATGACAGACATGAAAAAAAGAACACTAACCGCTTTTTTATTCTTTATGCTTATATTTTATCATATCTCAGGCTCCTTTACGGTCAGTGCCGTCTATGAAAACACCTACATAAATACAGGAGACGGCAGAGTTGATATTGTGGAAATCGCAAAAACGCAGATCGGTTATTATGAGGGCATTGAGCAATATGCGGGTTATACAAGGTACGGAGATTGGTATCATCAGTACATGGGTGAATCAAGCGGATTTATTACTGCCGCTTGGTGCGCTATGTTTGTATCGTGGTGCTCGTATCAGGCGGGGACGATTGATAAAACAGGCTCCTTCGCCTATTGCCCTTATTGGGTTACATATTTTAAGGACATTAATTCATGGCAATCCGGAACAAGCGGATATGTGCCGAGGAAGGGAGATATAATCTTTTTTACCAATAACGGAACCCTTTCCAGCCATGTAGGTATCGTATATGAGGCGAACAGCGTTTTTGTTTATACAATCGAGGGAAACACAGCAGATTCCTGCGCCTACCGCAGCTATTCGCTTAACAGCACATACATATTAGGATACGGCACACCAAATTATACTGACGAAGGGGATGTACTGGGAGAGATTTGGAGGGTTACCGCTTCAAGCGGACTTAATCTGCGAGGCGGCGCAGGTACAGAGCATGCTGTTTTGGAGCTGATGCCGTACAACACTCAGCTTCTCGTTACCGAAAAGGTACAGGTAAACGGAGTAAGCTGGGGAAAAACCTATCACTCCGGCAGGACAGGGTATTTTTCGTTGTCCTATGCCGCTTATATCGGAGAAGCGCTGGCTCCCGAGCAAGGTATAACTCCACCCGTGCTTCCTGAGCCTATAGCAGGCGAGAGGGTTTATATTACCGGCTGCAACACTCCGATAACCGCAGGTGCCGCTGTGGTGGTTGACAGAAGCTTTAACGGAACAAACACGGTGTCCTACAGTGAGCTTGTTATAAGCTGGGCGGCATATCTGGTTGCCGAACCGACACATATTGAGGGGGTTTATCGGATTACGCAGACGGGGAATAATCTTCAGTCGGGCAATCTAATTATCCCGGAGGGTGGAATAATATATGCTTCCCACTGCGACGACAGAGAGCCCGGAACCGAAATATATATTAAATCGTCAGCTAACAGAGCAGCCACGGGAGCTTTTAACACAGATGATTTTATTGTTATAAACGGAGTGGATTTTGCTACCGGAGCAGTGGGAGTAAATGCAACGCTGGAGAAGCATGAGGCAATAATACCTCGGTTAACGTTGGCTGCCGGAGCGGTAATGAGCATAGACAGGGAAGCCGGTTTATTGCTTGGAGTAAGAGCGGGGGATTCTGTACAGAATGTTTTGGAGGGTTTTTCAAACACTGATATTATATTTGACGGTTCGGCGGCGGGCACCGGAAGCAGGGTATATATTACGGACGGCTCCGGAGAAGAGGTTGACAGCCTGACAATAGTTGTTCTCGGGGACTTAAACGGCGACGGTGAAATATCTTCCGTTGATTACCTGATGATAAAAAGAGCTTTTTTAGGTACTGTCGAGCTTTCCGAACCGCAGCACAGAGCCGGCTTGATAAGCGGAGGGAGCAGCATTTCCTCCATGGACTATCTTAAGATTAAGAGACATTTTTTAGGTACATATAATATTTATAACGGCTGATACACCGATGTTTGCGAAAAAAGTTTCTGTTGACAGGGCTGGTGTTATATGATATTATAAAATCAGTAATATGCTCTTAAAATGAGCTAAAAATGTATTTTTTCAAACGAAAGGGAGGAGCTATTAAATGAGACCTTCAGGTAAAAGAGTTTCCATGCTACTTATGTGTATTGTGCTGATTATGTCTCTTGTTCTTGCTGCCTGTGATCTGGGCGACGACAAGAGCGGCGATGGCGATAAATCAAACGGCGATATTATCGGCAACGAACATGGTGGATATGACCCGGCGACCGGGAAGTACTTTGTAAATATGCCCGAGTTTACATGGAACGACAAGACAGAGTTTCGGGTGCTTGTATATGACAACACTACGCAGGACACCTATTATTCTGAGGAGATAGGCGTAGACAAGTACGAGACTACCGACCAGGCTATTGAGGATGCTGTAAGAGAAAGAAACAATCTTGTTTTCGAGGAATACGGCGTGGAGGTTGTTGCGGTATATACAGATAATGTTTATACAGATGTAAACAACGATGTTATGACCGGCTCGGGCGATTATGATGCGGCTATGCCGTTTCTCTCGGATTGTGCCAGACTTGCGCAGTCCAACGCGCTCTATGACCTTGCTGATGTGAGGTTCAACCCTTATATAGATTTCAGTATGCCCTGGTGGGATCAGAACGCAACCGAGTCTCTTTCCATAAACAACCGAGTTTATTTTACAACGGGTGACATTTCCTTTATGCAGAAGATTGTATCCATTGCGGTTACCTTCAATAAGGATATGCTTGAGGATCACTTTCCCGACATCGACCTTTACCAGATGGTAAGAGACGGTAAATGGACCTTTGACGAGATGGTTAGATTGTCCAAGGAAGTCACTCTTGACGATGACGGAACAGCCGGCTTCAGTTATAGAGATACATGGGGGCTTTCCGGCGGATACGGCGACGCAGCAATGTATTATTTAGCTTCCGGAGAGCGTATGGTATCCAAGGATGCCAATGATATTCCCACCCTTGCAGTCGGCAGTGAAAAGTCTATAACCGTGGCTCAGAAGGTGCTTGAGCAGCTTCAGCTCAAGGACGAGTGGGTTATTCATGTTGAGCATTTCGCAAATGATGTTCCGAACAGATGGCAGACTTCTCTGGATATTTTTGGAGAGGGACGCGCTCTCTTCCGCACATCCGCTTTTTCGGCAATAAAGAAGCTGAGGGATCACGAAGCGAACTTTGGAGTAGTTCCTCTACCCAAGTATGACGAGGTTCAGGACTCCTATTATACACCCTGTCAGGCGGGAATGGCGTATGGTATAGTAATACCCAACTCCGCACCCGACCCCGAGTTCTCTGCATATATGATTGAGGTTATGTCCTGTAATGCAAAGAACCATATACCGGAGGCATATTACGATACCGTGCTTAAGGGCAGGGATATGAGAGACGACGACAGCGAGGAGATGCTTGACGAATATATCTTCAACAATGTTGTTTATGATCTCGGTCTTATATACAATTTCGGCGGCTCAGATAACGGTGTTTCGAGTATGTTTAGCAGCTTAATGACAAACAGCTCGACAGATATCACCTCTACGCTTGAGAGCAGAAGAGGCGCTATCATAGACGCTATCGATGAAGTTGTGGATAAATATCAGAGCAGCTAAAAAGATAAAAAAAGCAGTGAGGGCGGCAACCGTAAGGGCAGCCGCTCTCCTTTGCATATCGGCACCAAATTATTGATTCAACAAGGAATGGATATAACGATGAAAAAACTGGATATACTTTGGCTTATACTTGGCAGCATTGTTTTTGCCGTTTTTAATGCTCTGTTCTTCTTGACCGATATGAAGGCGGGAGAGACCTTCCCTACCTGGGCTACCTATGTGTTTGTTCTGCTATCTTTTGCGGTTTTTGTCGCAACGCCGCTGTTAACCGCGCGTTATCCGATAAAAAGGAAGATTTTTGGTATGCTGCCGACCGAATTTGGAGCGCTTTATTTTGCAATACAGTTGGCTTTGGGGCTGATATATATTTTGAGCCGTTTCCAGAACTACACACCCGCCTTTTTGATTCAGCTCATCCTGCTTGCCGTTTATGCCGTAATACTTGTGATTAACCTTATTATAAGCGAAAAGGCAAACAGTAAAAACGAGACTGCTCAGTCCGAAGAGGACGGCGGAATGGTATGAGCCTTAACGATGCACTGACGCTCTACAGGGACAGCGGAATATATCCGTTCCATATGCCGGGGCATAAGAGGAATCCGTTTTTTTGTGGTGGTTATAACGGATTTAATACCGATATAACCGAAATCGACGGGTTCGACAATCTGCACGATGCCGGGGGAATAATAGCCTCGGAAATGCGGTCAGCCGCCCGTCTTTACGGGAGCGAAAGGTCATTTTATCTCATAAACGGGAGCACCTGCGGTATTTTAGCGGGTGTTTTTGCCTGCACACGCAAAAAGGATAAAATATTGGCGGCGCGCAATTGTCACAAATCAGTATATAATGCGATAGCTCTAAGAGAGCTTGAGCCGGTCTGGTTAATGCACTCGTACGAACACAAGCTCGGAATTGCGGGCAGTATATCTCCTGCGGCGGTGGAGGCTGCACTAACGGCTAACACCGGTATCAGTCTGGTTATAATAACCTCGCCCACATATGAGGGGGTTACCTCCGATATTGCCGCCATAGCGCAAATTACACACAAACACAATATCCCGCTGCTCGTGGACGAGGCTCACGGAGCGCACTTCGGCTTTGCAAAAGCGTTTCCGCGCAGCTCGGTACAATGCGGAGCAGACATTGTGGTGCACGGACTGCATAAAACATTACCCTCCCCCACCCAGACCGCACTCCTGCATATTAACGGGGATAGAGTGGATGCTGATGAGGTCCGGAGGCAGCTTGCCGTTTTTGAGTCCAGCAGTCCGTCCTATATCTTAATGGCGGGAATAAGCGGTTGTATACAGCTCATGGCGAGAGAGGGAGAGAAGCTGTTTAAGGATTATACCGCACGCCTGGATGATTTTTTTAGCCAAATAAGCGCCTTGCGCAGTATACGAGTTTTCTGTAAAGAAAATAAGCGGGATATATATGATTTTGATAGGGGAAAGCTGATTATTTCGGTTATGAATACCGATATAACAGGCACGGAGCTAAAAAAACGCCTGCTGGACAGGTATTTGCTGCAAACGGAAATGGCGATGGGGGATTATGTGCTTGCGATGACAAGCATTTGCGACACAGACGAGGGTTTTTTGCGGTTAGGCGATGCTTTGCTTGAAACAGACAGATTATTAAGCACAACTCCGTCAAGACAAAACGCAAGGGTTTATAACCCCGAAACCGTTATGATTCCGAGCGAAGCTATTTCCGCCGAAGGGAGCTTAATCTCGCTGAGCAGTAGCGCAGGAGCGGTATCAAAGGAGTATGTGTACGCATTTCCGCCCGGGATACCTCTAATCGCTCCGGGAGAGAGAATTACCGAGGATATAATTTATGAATTAAACCGGCTGCATACAATCGGTATAACCGTTAAGAGCTGTCATGGCAGGATACCGAGTGAAATATATACGGTAAAAAGCTCTCGGTAATCTTGACAAAGCGGATTATTTTTGATAGAATTTTACAAAGGAGATGTTTTTATGAAGAGAATCAAAACAATAAAGACCAAGGATATGGAGAAGTCCGCAAAGAAGGGCGGCTGCGGAGAGTGCCAGACCTCCTGCCAGTCCGCAAGCAAGACCTCCTGCAGCATTGTTAACCAGCAGTGTGAGCAGAACAAAAAATAAAGGTCGCACAAAGTAACTGCCGGTCAATTGACCGGCATATAATTTGCGATAAAAGGAACAAAAAAATGATTCACCGCTATAAAAGCAACGGATACAATATAATAATAGACGGAAACAGCGGAGCCGTGCATTCCGTGGACGAGCTTGCGTATGATATAATAGGGCTGTACGAGAGCACACCGCAAGCACAAATAATCAGCCTAATGCTGGAGAAATATAAAGGCGTTCCGGATATTACCGAGCAGGAGATCAAGGATGTTTTTGCGGATATTGAGGAGCTTAAGAAGCAGAAAAAGCTCTTTTCCGAGGATATATATGCCGATGTCGCTTTTGATTTCAAAAAGCGCCAGTCGGTGGTAAAGGCGTTATGCCTGCACATCGCACATGATTGCAACCTTGCGTGCAAGTATTGCTTTGCCGGAAAGGGAGAGTACAAGGGCAAAAAGGAATTGATGAGCTTTGAGGTCGGCAAAGCGGCGCTGGATTTTTTGATAAAAAATTCGGGAGACCGCAGGAACCTTGAGGTGGACTTCTTCGGCGGAGAGCCGCTTATGAACTTTGAGGTGGTAAAAAAGCTGGTTTGCTACGGCAGGGAGCAGGAGAAGAAGCACGGCAAGAATTTTCGCTTTACTCTAACCACAAACGGTATCTTGCTGGACGACGAGGTTATGGAGTTCGCAAACCGTGAGATGAGTAATGTTGTCTTGAGTCTGGACGGACGGCGGGAGGTTCATGACCGCCTGCGTGTGAGCGCGAGCGGTAAAGGCAGCTATGATATAATCCTTCCCAAGTTCAAAAAAATGGCACAGCTCAGAAGCCACAAGGATTATTACATAAGGGGAACCTACACGCATTACAACACCGATTTTGCAAGCGATATTCTGCATATGGCCGACCTTGGCTTCAAGGAGTTATCCATGGAGCCTGTTGTTGCTCCGCCGGACGAGCCGTATGCGCTGCGGGAGGAGGATTTACCCGAGCTATGCGTACAATATGAGCTTTTAGCAGCAGAAATGCTTAAGAGAAAAAAAGAAGGCAGGGGGTTTGGCTTCTTCCACTTCATGATTGACCTTGAGCGCGGACCCTGTATCGTCAAGCGAATTTCGGGCTGCGGAGTGGGAACCGAATATATGGCGGTAACCCCGTCCGGTGAGCTCTACCCCTGTCATCAGTTTGTGGGGGATGAGAAGTTCCTGCTCGGAGATGTGTTCGGCGGAGTTATAAACACGACCGTAACCGATATGTTCAAGCAATGCAATATATACACAAAGGAGGAGTGCGGCGATTGCTTTGCCCGGCTGTATTGCAGCGGCGGCTGTGCGGCAAACTCCTACCACTCGACAGGGAGCATCAACGGCACCTATAAAATAGGCTGCGAGCTGCACAAAAAACGCATAGAATGCGCTGTTATGCTAAAGGTTGCCCAAGCGTTTTCGCAGGAATGAAAATACTTAATTACCTCCTTTAGAATTGTTCTCATCTTTTTTTAAGGTGGCTCCACACAAGGCTCTGTATGCCGATATGGTTGCGAGTGTATCACCGAGCTGGTTAAAAACTGCCGCTATAAAGGCTAACTGCTCGTCGGACAAATCCTTAGCTATAGCCGACGCTGCAGCACTGATTGTTGTAGTAAGCTCCAAAGCGCATTTTTTCATACGAATACAATCACCCGGTTAATAATATGCCGAAGAGCTAACGCATCTTGCATAAATCCGTAAAATAAGCTGATTTTTTTACTTCACTTGTCCTGAAAAGTCTGACACTTGACGGGTATGGTATAATAACAATAACGAAATAAAAAACGGAGGTAAAAAAATAATGAATAATGAGCTTTTTAAACAGCGTCGAGGATTAATGGATATTTTTGTAGAGTATTTTTCAAACGAAAAAAAGAAGGTTGTTCTATTCAATGGCGAATGGGGTAGCGGAAAAAGTTTCTTTGTCGATAAGTTTATTGACGAAATTAATAGTGAAGATATTATCCCGATTAAGTTCGATTGTTGGGAGCATCAGGGTGATGACGATATCAATAATATCCTGCTTGAAACGATATACGAGAAGTTAAAGGATAGTGTTTATAACGGAAGTAAGTATGAAAATATTAAACATTATATGATTAATAATAAGGTTGATGTAGTAAAAGGATTAGGTAAATTTTTTATCAAGTTGCTACCCATTTCGGACGCAATTCAAGTATTATCTGATATTATTCAAAATGCAACTGAGGGTATAAATACGCAGGAATTATACCAATTATATAATAATGTTAAATTTAACAACTTTATACAAGAAAACGAATTCTATGATATTACTTTTAAGCTAATGTTTGAGAATGGCGATAAAAAAAAGAAATATATCCTTATTTTTGACGAGCTTGACAGATGCGACCCGGATTATGCTATCAGGCTAATCAAAAAAATAGTTTATTTAAATAAAGAGCTCAAAAAAAAGGAATATAACATAAACATATTGTTGGTAATGAATAAAACAGAGTTTTCGAGTATTCTTAAACATTATTATGGCGAGGAATATAGTGTTGACCAGTATTATGATAAAATGTTCGATTATGAGTTTAATATAAACAATGGTAAAAACTCTTTAGAATATATAGAAGATATTTGTTTAAATTTTGATTATAACATGGAATTAAAGCAAGTATTAAAATATGAGAAAATACCAGATAAAGTAGCAGGGTTACTTGAAAACAATAAAAATTATAGGCAATTAGATAATTATGCTTATGAAATAATGAAAAATTACCCTAACCCTAATTTTTTATATGACCGCAACAACGAAGGAGTATTTCATTTAATGATTAAATGCTATAAGACAATGGCTTATGACATATATATAGAATTGAAAAACAGTGCAGAGTATTTGAATTCAAGTATATATGTTGATGATTACGATATTTATATTAATAAGGATTCTGAAAGGTGTGTGGAGTGCTTAGAAATAATCAACAGATATTGTCTGTTAAAGAAACTAGATGCAAAATACCTTTTAAAAAGTGATAATACGCAAATAACAGACGAAAATAAAACAAAAATAAAAGACAACATGAATAAAGTTGTTGCACATTTAATAAACAATATATCATTATATTTTAATTAATTAACTGTCGCATAAAACCCACCTTCTCGTAAAATAATATATATTAGTATTTTTACGAAAGGAATGGGTGTTATGGCAAAGCAGGGAATGAAGCGGCCGGATATGGAGCCGCGGGGCTCCGGTAAAAAAGCCGGAGAGGTTGTGCCTGAGCTTCAGGGCAAAGCAAAAAAGACACACCAAAAGGCAAATCCTAAGAAAGGCAGATAATCCAAGCGATTATTTGTCTGAAAAGCTTTTCCCCTTTTACCGTCCATATGGGCGTGTAATAGGGGATTTTTTGCGTTGACTTAGAGGATTATATATTGAGATAATGCCTCGTAAACGGTATTGGAGAAGCTGCTTGAGGCTCCGAAGTCACCCCGAATCATGCCTGCGCCCCCGCCGACCACCGTATGTACTCTGGTTTTGCCTTCAAAATCGTCAACCGTAACCGTAGCTGTCAGGCGGGCGTACGCACGGAAGTAGTACTTCTCGTACACACGAACTATACAGGTTCCTCCGTGAGGAGAATCAAGCTTATAGCTGTTGATGCACTCGCCGGTTGTACTGCCGCTTAAAATTCTCTCGTTTATCAGCTTTATAGCCTCTTCCACACCGATTGAAACAAAGAATGTGCTCATTAAAAAATTCCTTTCGCTTGTCTATAGCTCTTCTTAATATAGCATAAAAAGTATAAAAATTACAAGTAGTACCAAAAACAGGAACCAAAAAATCATTTGTCTGTTGACAATTAAAAAAATATATGATATTATTTCATATATTTATACTAGGGAGAACGAATGAAAAGCCTGACCAGTCCTTACAAGAATGACAATTTCTATTTTATGTACTCTGCTGATTGCTCGATAAAGCACAAAGCAGGGCTTACTCACATATTGTCATTTCAAAGCGGTTAAGCATTTATTAAACGAACTGATAATAAGGTGTAGGCAAGGGGATGTAATTCATCATATGCTTACACCTTTATTTTTTGAAAAGGAGTGACTGAATGAAGAGCAAAGAAATGAACACATTGCGTAACAGTGCTCATTTGTACGACTATGACAACAGGGATAATCTTACCGCAGACATTCCTTTTTATCTCTCCTACGGTGAGTACGCAAAGGAGGGAGTGCTGGAGTTGGGCTGCGGTACCGGAAGAGTAGCTATTCCTTTGGCAGAGAGCGGCTATGGTGTTACCGGTCTTGACTTGTCGGAAAATATGCTCTCCGAGCTTATAAAAAAGCTGCGTAAAAAACCCGAGGAAATAAAGCAAAGAATTAAGCTGATAAAAGGTGATATGTCCGACTTTTCGCTTGACAGAAGGTTCGGTCTTATTATTTCGCCCTTCAGAGCATTTCAATCATTAACGGACGACAGGGATATAAATAATTGCTTGAAATGTATTTATGAGCATTTATCATACACCGGAGTACTCATTTTAAATGCTTTCCGTCCGTATGCCTTGCTTGATGAGAGCTGGATTTATCCAGAGCGGATCCAATGGGAGCGTACAGATGAAGCAAGCGGCATAAGAATTGTAAAGAAGCACGGCGGCGAAAAAATCGATGTTAAAAAACAGATTATATACCCGTACTTTGCCTTTGAAATAACGCACCCGAACGGCAATATAGAACGAATAATCGATAAACTCGCACTAAAATATTACTATTATGAGCAGTTGAAGGAGCTACTGCTTAACAACGGATTTTTTATAACCGAGGAATACGGCTGGTACGACAAAAGCGGTATTGAAGGCGGCAGAGAGCTTATATTTGTGTGCAGAAGGAGCAAGGAATGAAAATATTGGTTTTGGGCGGCACACGATTTTTCGGTGGGCATATGGTCAACGAACTGATAAATAATAACCATAGAGTAACAATAGCTACAAGAGGAATTAAGCAAGACGATTTCGGAGAACGTGTTGAAAGGATTAAAATAGACAGATTAAGCAAGATAAGCCTTGCCAAGGAACTCGGAGAAAGAAAATTCGATGTAATTTGCGATAATTTGGCATATTGCTCAAATGATGTAAAAAATTTACTAAATGCTGTTAAGTGCGACCGATATGTTATGATTTCTACAACAGCCGTTTATGATAAGCATATGGAAACAATAGAAGAGGATTTTGATCCGCTTTCATATGGACTGCGGTGGTGCTCAAGAACCGATTTTGGGTACGATGAGATTAAGCGGCAGGATGAATGCGCATTATTTCAGCATTATAAAAATCAAAATGCAGTAGCTGTTCGCATTCCTTTAGGTATAGGCCAGGATGATTATACAAAACGCTTATATTTTTATGTTGAGCATATAATAAAAGGTATTCCTATGTATGTAGACAACGCAGATAAGCAAATGGGTTTTATACGCTCGGACGAAGCGGGAAGATTTATAGCTTTTATGGTTGAACAGGAACTTACAGGAACGATAAACGGGAGCAGCCAAGGAACAAAATCTCTTGAGGAGATGTTTGCATATATAACTAAAAAAACAGGGAAAAGACCTATTTTCTCCGCACAAGGTAACGCCGCCCCGTATAACGGAGAACCGGCATATAGTATAAATACCGATAAGGCGAGAAAAGCGGGATTTAATTTTATGGTATTAAATGATTATATATTTGACTTGTTAGATTATTATATAAGCTTTGCAAAGGGAAATACATAGATTTCTTTTCTCAGCGGCGGGATTTATTCCCGCTGTTTTTTATCGCAATGAATATATAACGCAAAATGAAATCAAAATAGATATAGAGTTATTTATATAAAAAAGCGGATAGGAGCGTCTATAATGACAATTGGCTTGCCGAGAGCGATGCTTTATTACAGATACAGGGTGCTGTGGGAGACCTTCTTTAAAGAGCTGGGCTGCGAAACGATAACCAGTGAGGAGACCAACAGAAGGATTTTGCAGGACGGCATAAGGTATTCCATTGACGAATGCTGCCTGCCCTCAAAAATATATATGGGGCATGTGTATTCCCTGATTGGCAAGTGCGATTATATTCTTATTCCCCGCATTGCGAGCTGCATGGAAAAAAACGATGTCTGCGTTAAGCTTAATGCTCTTTACGATATAGTTACAAGCACCTTTGAGGACGCAAATATTTTAGATTATAATGTGGATGCCTATCATGGCGAAAGTGAAAAAAAGGCGTGTATACGAATGGGGCGAAGGTTAGGCAGCGGTTATTTGCATTCTCTGTCTGCGTACAACAGAG
>CAZGJQ010000002.1:0-50278 GCA_964525815.1 uncultured Oscillospiraceae bacterium | reverse complement strand
ATAAATACGGAGTCGAAATGGTCTTTGAAAAGGAGGTTGACGCTGATTTTGTAAAGAAAATCAGTCCGGATGTGTTAATAATTGCAACCGGAGCTCTTCAAAAGAGACCAAGAATTCCGGGAATTGACGGACCGAGAATCAAGATGGCAAACGATGTGCTGCTCGGGCAGCAGGTATCGGGGAAGGTGCTTGTGGTGGGAGGCGGTGTTGTGGGCGTTGAAACCGCCGAGTACTGCACCGATTATTGTGATAAGGTAACTGTGGCGGAGATGACCGAGCATATTGGACTTGACCTGTTTATGACTGTCAGAGAGACTTTATACCGACGTTTTAAGGAAGAAGGTGTCGATATTCTGACCAATACAAAGATTGTAGAGTTTACCGAGGACGGCGTCATATGCGAGCGGAACGGAAAACAAACGACACTTAGCGGCTACGATTCCATTATCCTTGCTTTAGGTGCAAACGCTTATAATCCTTTCAAGGACAGGGAAAAGGAATTAGCCGAGGAGGTTTATATCATAGGTGACGCAAAGGAGGCCCGGTCCGCGGTAGAAGCTATTTACGAAGGCGCAAGAGTTGCAATGATATTATAGAATAAAGGACAAGACTACGGAATGCAAAAATAAATATTGACAAACTATATCAAAAGTGATATGATAAGAATAAATTAATGTGAAAAGCAAAATAGGCGAAAGTCTATCACGCAAAGCCATAGGGTCTAAGCCTTTTTTGGTATGACAGCCGGTTACCGCTACAGGATATGTAGCGGTTTTTTCTTTATAAATAATAAACAAGGGGTAGTTGGATGAAGAGAGTTGTTTTTTTATTCGTACTGGTTCTTACGATAATCACATCCGTTATTGCAGGTACAATGGCTATGTATACCGTAACACTGGATGATCTTGCGGAGGGTAGCTTAGTCGCCAAGGAGTTTATTCTTACCGAGTACGGCACGGACACCTTTGAGTTCGGTGTAAAAATAGCTCCCACCGAGACGGTCATCTGGAGCTTTGGTCTTAAGAATTACGAGGGTGAGTTTGTTTCCGAAGTGCCGATAGATTATACCGTAACCTTAACGGCTGAGGCTGCAGACGGAAAATCTGCAATAGGGCCGCTTACAGCCGCTGTTTTTGATACAGATAATAACATAGTCAGTGCAGGTGGCTTGACAGACGGAGTGGGTACGCTTACCGTAAACGGAAGATTTCCGCTGGAAGCGGCAGGTCAGTCAAGGGTGTATGAGCTGAGGATATACTGGGAATCAACCGACAATGACATTGATTATGCGGGAAACGCCTTTGAAACCATGTTCAATGTTTCGGTTACCGGAGTGCAATCCGAAGAGGAGGACGAGGTGTTCAGGGCTCTTAAGGAGAGCATAGCAGGCTCAGCTGTTACATATGCGGATTTTTTGAGCACAAGCTTTGAGTGGAGGATAAACGGAACCAACTACACCCCGGCATATTGGAACGGTTATCTTGAGAAGCTATTTGAAGCCGGCCCGCTGCCAAGCAACACAAGGCTGGATATAAATGACCCTAACGGCTATAATGTTATAGGGTTTAGTAACTATATATCCGATAAGCACACAATCCTAAACGCCGCAAACTGGGACACATTCGTAACGCATTACGGAGCCTTTCTTCCGGGAGCGATTATTATTACAAACGACTCAAGATTGGCGTATAATCAGAGCAATAACTACATAACACAGAAGCTGCCGTCACTGGCGGGTTCGGTTGTATTCTACAAGGCAATCGGAGCACAGAATTTTGAAACCGTTGTATATTACATAAAGGCGGACGGAACACTCTCCGAGTGCAGGAGCATTGCCGAGATATTACCATAAAAAACGCAAAAAATCAGCTGCGGAAAAGAAGCCGCAGCTGATTTTTATTTTTGATTAAAACTCCACTTCCATACCGTCAAAGGAGGTCTGGAAGCCCAGCTCTTCCGCAACAGGAACCATCTCGTCATAAATAGCCCCTCCGTTGTGTGAAAAATGGTTAACTATCATTTGGGTATCCTTACCCGCAATTTTGTGCTCCAATAAGCGTTCTCTCTCCGGCTGACAGGAATCTATTCCCAAGTGACCGCCTCCGCTTTTTATCAAGCCGTATGTACAGTCAAAGGTGATGAGATCTGCTTTTATCCTGTTGTCTGTCAGGTAGTCATAAACCTCGTCATATAGCCTGCCGGTATCGTGAAGATATAGAAGAGTGCTGTCTTTGTCTTGAATCAGATAGACATATGCGGTTTGCTCGGGAGCGTGGTTTGCTCTCAGCGCTGTTACGGTGTACCTGTCAAGCTTTGTGGGAGTATAAAGGGGTAAAAAGGAGGCGATAATGCTCTGGTCGGTCGGCTCCTCGTTATAATCGGCTAATGCTTTATTATATCTGTCAAGCACCGCCTCGTTTGAGTACATATACAGTTTTTCCTCGGTCAGATTATGTGCATAATAGCTCTTTGAACGGAAAAAAAGATCAATCGGTGCAAAATGGTCAAGATGGGAATGAGTAATAAGCAGGTATTTAACCGCCGACAAATCAAGGCTGTGAGCCAGCATATGATAATTGGTATCGGACGGAAAATCAATTAAAAGGTCGTTGTTTATTAATGCCTGAGAACGAGTGCGTATGTTCCTGCCGCCTGCTTTTTTAGCTCTTTGGCAGTGGTCGCATTTGCAAAATACAGCAGGCCAGCCCTCCGCTGCAGCTGTGCCGAGAAACTTAATCTTCATTTAGTAATACCCTTTCTTTGTGCCGTGATGCTGGTATTATATAACAAAAACAACTAAAATACAACAAAAACAAGCAGGTTGTGACACGAATTATTGAAAAACCCCAATGCTATTTGTTATCCTTTAACTTTTTCCCTGTCGGAACGGAAAAGCCGGATAAGAGCTCGTCGAGTGTTTTTATTTCCTCCGCTTCTTTTTTTGCCGCCTCAGCTTCTGCGGGTGCTTTTTTTAATTCCGTTTTTTCGGTTACGGTGCTCTTTTCCTCTGTCGGAGGTGTTATGGGAATTTCCTTTGTCTCGGTATTCTTGATGCTTAAGGTCTGCTCCCGACTGGGCTCTTTTTCCAATATGAATTCGGGAAAATCCTCCGAGGAATCAGAAGAATCGTTTTTTTCCTCCGGCTTTGTTTTTGGCAGTGTGTTAACATCGTTATTTAAACCGGGTACTACAACAGCCGAGTCGTAGATACTCCGTGCTGCTCTTTCCTTTTTGGAGGATTGTATTGAGGAGTTGTTGGGCAAAACAAACACCTCGTTTGCGTTTTTTGCTCCCCTGAGTGTTCTGGGGGAGGCGTCCTCTTCATGGGATATATATCCGCTGTGCTGTTTTTCTATTTGCTCCGGAACCACCAGCAACGGGTCATCGGCAATATCGTCGTTATCCGAAAGACTGTTTGCTATGGGAATCGGTCGGGTGGCGGAAATAAAATCATTAAAGGCGGGCAATATCTGAGACAGCCTGGGAGCTATCTCCGACTGCTTGATTATAATGGCAGGCAAGCCGGACTCGACATTCGTGCGCAGCTCCTCGCCTTTTGCCTTTTTAACCATTTCTGATATTATTTCTATGTCATACAGCTCTATACCCAGCAGCGGCATTTTTTCGGAGCCGAATATTTTTACCGACGAAACGTTTGTCCAATCTATAAAAATGCCGTTTTTTGGCTCGTTGATAAAATCATAGATACCTTCCTCGGTAAGTATCAAGGCATCCAAGGGCTTTATGCCCGTGTAGACAGTGTAAACAAACATAAAGGCAAAGTAAATACAGGCCGATAACCCAATATATACAATATAATACATATATGCTTCCGAAACATAGTAGAGCTTGGGAAACAAGCAGCACAGCATTGATAAAAGCATCATAAAGAGGTAGAAGAATCCTTTGTATAAAAAAGTACTCGTACCCCTTTTAACATGAAACTCTCTTCTAAACATAAGCATTTCCTTTCGCAATAGTGTTGTTAATGATATTAACGGCTGTATTTTTGTGAGGATATAACAGTTTTATTATTATATATCTTATGCTCTGATATAGGCGTTATAGGGTCATTCGCAAATTCCTCATAATTAATATTCACGACTCCGTTTTCATTATATGTGTACTGCTTTTTAATTATAGTATCATAAGAAAAAATGCTAAGCATATAGCTGATTCCCGTTTCTAATTCCTTTTCCTCTGGACTGCCCCCAAACTCATAATCACTCAAGAAGTCAAAGCTGGTGGTGAACTTGTAATAATCATTCTGCTCAATGTCTATGGTGTCCACCTTGAAGCTGACTCGGGCATATCCGTATTTTCGGTTGGAATCATAAACCATGTTTACGGCCGGATAATAGTTCCCCTCGCTGTCGGTTAGTATAAAAACAAGCGCATCCTCAACCTTTCCGTCAGTGATTTTTTTTAGATTGAACTGAACTCCTACCTCAAGCTCCTTGGCTTTGTCCGCATAATAAATGCTTTTTAGCTGTAATGAGCCGTCATAATTCATAAAATCAGAGGGCTGGAGCTTATAAACCTCAAATGCCTCCGTATCATTCTGTGCCATTTCCCTAGCTTGGTCGGAAAAATACATGCTGTTTATCATTTTCGGCTCGCAGGAGGAAAAAATCATAAAGAGCACCACGGCATATATCAGAAACGACACCGAATATATAAAAATCTTAAAAATCAGCTTGATTCTTTTACCTGCTTTTGATTGATGAGGATAATCCTGCTCCTCGTCATCATCCTTGAAGTAATTACCCTTATAATCCATTTCTGCTCGTCTCCTGTGAGAGTCTGTTTTCTTTTTTATGCATTACTTTGCACAAAAACATATCACTTATTATAGATGTTATACATAATACTTACAAAAAATACAGTAACATAAAGTTTTCCACGCCCTTTTCCGCATATTGTGGAAAACTTATGCTTGATATTGCGACATTTTCACATTGTCCACTTAGTTTTCCACAAAAAAATGTGTATAAAAGGCTAATATAATGCTGTTTTATGTAAACTTCCTTATCCGGCGTGAAATATATAAACATAATTTAACATTATGTTCATTCAACGGGAATATTTTTTATCAAGGCTGCGGAGCTGTACCGCCAGAGCTATATGCGGAGCCTTAATAAGGTCGCTTCCGTCAAAATCGGCGATGGTGCGGGCAACCTTGAGAACCTTATCATAACCTCTTGCCGATAGGTTCAGTCTGTTGAAGGCCGCATACATCAGCTCCTTTCCCTTTTGATCGGTAATACAGTATTTGCGGATATGCTTGGGCTGCATCAATGCGTTTGCGGTAAGTCTATTACCGTTGGACAGGGTATCTCCGTCAAAACGGGACAGAGCGAATTGCCTTGCCGCACAAACCCGCTTTTTAATATCATAGCTGCTCTCTGAGGAGGCAGTGGTATCAATTTCCTCAAACTCCAATGCACCGACCTCAACCTGAAGGTCTATTCTGTCAAGAATAGGTCCGGACAGCTTGGAAATATAGGCCTTGCGCGTGTTAACCGAACAAACACATTCCTTTGTGGGATGCCCGAAGTATCCGCATTTGCAAGGGTTCATAGCGCATACAAGAAGAAAGGATGCGGGATATGTAACCGTACCGTTCACTCGGGTTATTACAACCTCTCTGTTCTCGATGGGCTGACGAAGCACCTCTCTGGAACGCTTGTCAAACTCCGGAAACTCATCAAGGAACAGTACACCGTTATTGGCAAGCGAAATCTCTCCCGGCTTGGGATAGGAGCCCCCTCCGGTTAATGCAATGTGAGACAGAGTGTGGTGGGGTGCTCGGAAGGGACGGTGCGTAAGTAAGGGCTTAAGCTCAGCAGTTTGCTCCGCTATAGAGTGTATCTTTGAGGATTCAATGGCTTCATCAATGGTCATAGGAGGCATAATTCCGGGCAGCCTGGAAGCCAGCATGCTTTTACCGGAGCCGGGTGGTCCTATAAGCAGAATATTGTGGTTACCCGCAGCGGCTATTTCCAGAGCTTTTTTGGCACTCTCCTGTCCCTTTACCTCTGAGTAATCAAGCGCGCAGCTCTGTGAAGCCGCAAGGAAGCTGTTTTGGTCAAAATTTATGGAGTTTATGGGCTTACCGCCGAGAAGATGGTCAAAGACCTGTCTTGCATTGTCGGCGGGGAAAACCTTTATACCGACAGCGGCGGAAGCCTCCAGCGCATTTGCGGCAGGCAGAAAAAGCTCGGCAAATCCGGCGTCTCTTGCCGCTATGGCCATAGGCAGGGCTCCGCTTACGGGACGCAGCTCACCCGAAAGGGAAAGCTCTCCCACAAAGCATTTCTTGGAAAAATCCATTTTCGTAAATGCGGGGTGCTCTATTAAGGACAGCAGTATGGGAAGGTCATAGGACGAGCCTTCCTTTTTTATATCGGCAGGGGCGAGGTTGACCGTAAGAAGTCCCTTCTTCAATGTCAAAGCACTGCTCCTCGCAGCGGAGCGAACCCTTCCGGCAGCTTCCTTGACCGCAGCATCGGGCAATCCTATAATATCCAGTCTGGGCTGCGGAGAACCAATGCCCGAGGACTCGACATTCACGATTATACCGTCTATTCCGTTAATTGCGGCGGAGTAGAATACGCTGAACATATTAACTGTGATTATTTATCCCGTGGAGGACAAATAAATACCCCTTTACAAGTATGGATATAATTGTAATATTAATATTTGTAGGATACCACATATTATGAGCTTTTTCAATATAAAATGACAAACATTTGGGAAATTGACAGTATTTTTGAAAAATATGCGTTTTTGTGAGTTTTTCTTGAAAAAACCGACAAAAAATACAAAAAAACAAAAATATGTATTTACACCGCATAAAAAAAGTGATATAGTTATAAGGATGAAAAACAGGAGGTATAGCTATGCCAAGAAAAAAGATTTCTATGGACGGTAACACTGCGGCGGCGCATGTTTCATATGCGTTTACAGAGGTTGCCGGAATTTATCCGATCACACCTTCTTCCAATATGGCTGAGGTTACGGACAAGTGGTCTGCCGACGGCAGAAAAAATATTTTTGGTCAGGGAGTTAGGGTTGTTGAAATGCAATCCGAGGCAGGTGCGGCAGGAACGGTACACGGTTCGCTTGCAGCCGGAGCCTTGACAACCACATATACAGCATCTCAGGGTTTGCTTCTGATGATACCCAATATGTATAAAATTGCCGGAGAGCTGCTGCCCGGCGTTATTCATGTGTCCGCAAGAGCGGTCGCATCACACGCTTTAAGCATTTTTGGAGATCATTCCGATGTTATGGCATGCAGACAAACAGGCTTTGCTCTGTTATGCGCCGGCAATGTTCAGGAGGTCATGGATCTTGGAGCTGTTGCTCACCTTGCTTCCATAAAGGGCAGGGTTCCGTTCCTGCACTTTTTCGACGGCTTCAGAACCTCGCACGAAGTTCAGAAGGTAGAGGCATGGGATTATACCGATCTTGAGGAGATGGTGGATATGGATGCGGTGGAGGAGTTTAGAAAGCGCTCCCTTAATCCCGAGCATCCTGTCCTTAGAGGAACAGCCCAGAACCCGGATATTTTCTTCCAGGCAAGGGAAGCATCCAACGAATATTACAATGCCGTTCCTGCTCTGGTTGAGGAATATATGGGAAAAATCAACGCTAAAATTGGCAGCGACTACAAGCTGTTTAACTACTACGGCGCTCCTGATGCAGAAAAAATTATCGTAGCCATGGGCTCGGTATGCGATACAATAGAAGAGACTATAGACTACCTTAATTCAAAGGGAGAAAAGGTCGGTCTTGTAAAGGTAAGGCTTTACCGTCCCTTTGCAACAGACCGCTTTATAGCAGAGATACCCAAGACAGTCAAAAAAATTGCGGTGCTTGACAGAACAAAGGAGCCCGGAGCAATCGGCGAGCCTTTGTATATGGATGTAGTGAACGCACTGCGGGGAACCGAGTTCGAGAATTGCCGGATTGTAGGCGGCAGATACGGTCTCGGCTCAAAGGATACAACCCCCGCCGCTATTATTGCGACCTACAAGAATTTAGACAGCGATAAGCCGATTAACGGATTCACAGTCGGAATTACCGATGACATAACCAACCTTTCACTTACTATGGAGACAGCTCCAAACACAGCTCCGAAGGGTACCGTATCCTGCAAGTTCTGGGGATTCGGCTCGGACGGCACGGTAGGAGCCAACAAGAATTCAATCAAAATTATCGGCGACCATACCGATAAATTCATTCAGGCCTATTTTGCATACGATTCCAAGAAGTCGGGCGGTATCACCATTAGCCACCTCAGATTCGGAGACAAGCCGATACGCTCGACATATTATGTGTCTCATGCGGATTTCGTTGCCTGCCATAATCCCTCTTATATAGATAAGTACGATATAACCGAGGATCTTATTGAGGGCGGCACCTTCCTTCTTAACTGCCAGTGGTCTCCCGAGGAGCTGGAGGAAAGACTGCCCGCCAAAATAAAAAGGGATCTTGCTGAAAAGAACATCAATTTTTATATAGTGGATGCCATTTCCATCGCCAAGGAGCTTGGACTAGGCGGAAGAACAAACACCGTTTTGCAAAGTGCTTTCTTTAAGCTTGCGGGAATCATTCCGCAGGAGGATGCGATTAAGTATATGAAGGAAGCCGCTTATAAGAGCTTCTTTAAAAAAGGCGAGGCTATCGTTAATATGAACTACGCCGCAATTGATGCGGGAGCAAAAGCCGCGGTGAAGGTTGATATTCCCAAGTCATGGGCGGATGCAAAGGACAATACCACAAAAATTGAAATCAACGGCAGACCGGAAGTGGTTGAGTTCGTTGAAAATATACTCAATCCCGTCAACGCACAGCAGGGTGATAAGCTGCCTGTATCCGCTTTTGCTAAGGATGCGGACGGAACCTTCCCACAGGGAAGCGCTGCTTACGAGAAGCGGGGAGTAGCGGTGGATGTACCGTCATGGATACCCGACAACTGTATCCAGTGTAATTTCTGCTCATATGTTTGTCCTCATGCTACCATCAGACCTGTTGCGATGAAGGCGGAGGAAGCGGAGAAATATACGGATATGCAGCTTAAGGATATGACCGGAATGCCCGGATATAAGTTCGGAATTACAGTGTCAACTCTTGACTGTATGGGCTGCGGCTCCTGTGCGGCTATTTGTCCCGGAAGAAAAGGCGAAAAGGCTCTTGTAATGGAGCCTATAGATACACAGCTGGATAAGCAGAAGTACTGGGACACCGTTTATAAATATGCGGATAATCCTGAAGTACTGCAAAAATTCAAGCCCGAGACCGTAAAGGGCAGTCAGTTCAAGCAGCCTCTGCTTGAGTATTCGGGAGCATGTGCGGGCTGCGGAGAAACACCTTACGCAAAGCTTGTTACACAGCTCTTCGGAGACAGAATGTTTATAGCAAACGCAACGGGTTGCTCGTCAATCTGGGGTGGCTCGGCACCTTCCACACCCTATACTGTTAATAAAGCGGGTCACGGACCGGCATGGGCAAACTCCCTTTTTGAGGACAATGCCGAGTACGGCTTCGGTATGGCTACCGCAGTAAGGCACAGAAGAGAAAAGCTTGCAGAGATTATTAATAAGTTTGCTGAATCGGGCTATGAGCTTATAAGCGTACCGGCTAAGGAATGGCTGGAGTCTGCGGAGGACGGAAAAGCCTCGGCTGCCGTATCCGAGAGGCTTTATGCGGCTATTGAGCAAGCGGATAAGGAATGCGGAAGCTGCGGTTGTGAGTTTGACGGGCTGTATAAAAAGGCTCTGGATATGAAGGACCTGTTCGTCAAGAAATCGGTATGGATATTCGGCGGTGACGGCTGGGCATATGACATTGGCTTCGGCGGGCTTGACCATGTTATTGCGACCGGTGAGGATGTAAATATACTTGTGTTCGATACCGAGGTTTATTCAAACACCGGCGGCCAAGCATCAAAGGCTACTCCTACCGGCTCGGTGGCGCAGTTTGCGGCAGCAGGAAAGGTTCAGAAGAAAAAGGATCTCGCTTCTATTGCGATGTCATACGGCTATGTATATGTAGCTCAGATTGCAATGGGTGCCGATTATAATCAGGCGATTAAGGCAATCAATGAGGCGGAGAGTTACAAGGGTCCGTCTGTGATAATTGCTTATGCCCCCTGTATCAACCACGGCATTAAAAATGGCTTAGGTACCAGTATGCTTGAGACCAAGGCCGCTGTTGCATCGGGTTATTGGCACAACTTCCGGTATAATCCTTTGCTTGCGGAGGAAGGCAAGAACCCGTTTGTTCTTGACAGCAAGGAGCCGACGGTATCTTATATGGATTTCATAAAGTCCGAGACAAGATACAGCTCGCTGAGTATTGCGTTCCCGGAGAGGGCGGCTAAGCTCTTTGAAGAAGCGGAGAAATCTGCAAAGGAAAAGTACCAGAAGCTGAAAAAGCTTGCTGAAGAATAAGGAATTATTACGGGACAGCGTGCGCTCCTGCGTACGCTGCCCCGTTATATAATATTGAAGGGAGAGAGTTTTTTGGCCAAAAAAAGTATGGAAAAGGACAGGTATCTGTATCTTTATCTGACAACTGCGCTTATATGCATACTTATAGTTGCCGTTATTGCGGCGATTTTATTGACCGGGAATCTGTTTTCCGAGGAAGAGAGCGGAATTGTGGTTTCGGAGAGCAGCATGCCTTTTTCTGAGCCTGTTGACCAAAATTCGGTAGAGAGCATTGCCGAGAGCGCGGATGAGCCCGAGGAGCTTTTTGTATATAGGGAAATCGCCTTTCAAAACGATGCGATGAGCGAGGGCAGCTTGATTCTGGTGAAAAATACAACGGATGCAACCGCTCCGGAGAAAGAAGCACTTGAGCTTGTAAACATATATAATAACAGACCGAAGGGGCTGTATAAGCTGAGCGGTTCGGGCTTGGTGCTCGAAAAGGAAGCGTTTGAAGCGTTTAACGAAATGACTGAAGCTTTTTTAACGGCAACTCAGGTATCAGATATTATGATAAACGATGCGTTTGTAGCAATTAAAGACCTAAAGAACCGGGATATCTTCTATGATTATGCCGACCTTGCTTCGGGAAGAACCGTACGGCTTACCGTTTTTCCGTCCGATAAGGGTAAAATGGGGGAGGGGGTTTATCTCTGGCTCGAAGACCATTGCAGTAAATACGGCTACATATTACGGTATCCTTCTGATAAAACAGAGCAGACCGGTGCTGCTTCCTCAGTGTCCGTTTACAGATATGTCGGAGTGCCGCATTCCAAATATATGACCGAGAACAGCATAACCTTAGAGGAATATTTGGAGGAAATAAAGAGCCGGGATTACACAGATCCGCTTGTCTATACTGATGCGGACAGTAAGGATACATATTATATATATTATCAGCAAGCCGGTACCGGTACGTCAACCAACATAAAAGTTCCGAGTGAGCTTGAGTATACATTTTCGGGGAATAATACAGACGGGTTTATAATAACCGTTTCGGTCGGCGAACAGCAGTAAATTTTTTATCAGACAAAGTTTTAATCCCATGCAATTCCGTATGTTCTTTTATGTGGATTAGTATTTTTTTTCGGAAAATAATAGAGAAGCACGTAGGGAACGTATGTTTTGTAGCATAATACATCACGTAAAAAACATTCTCCTTTTAATGTGCAACATGCACAAATAACCTGCATTTATATTAATAAAACGTTCGAAAAATACAGCATAAATGCTAAAGCTGGAAAATGGAATAAATTATCGTTAAAAGAAAACGTGTTTTAAAAGTATCACTATTATGTCTTAAAAAAATGCAGCAAATTACTAATAATAGTGCTATGCAAGGCGTTTTCACGCATTTTATAAAAAGGAGAAAACACAAAATTATAATCAGCTTAAAGTTTTCTTAAAAAAACCAATTTAGCAAATATAACATATAAACCGAATCGGTTTATTATTAATAATTCGTTAAGCAGTGCGGTTTTGCCGCTTTTTAGGTGAAAAATCACTAAAAAAGTACAAGCTTTTATATGCACTCTTGACAAATTTGAGCTATCATGTTAGTATAAATCACATAAATAAATGCACAATCTCGTCTGCGGTTTGCATTCCGCATTGCAGATGCACTTGTGTATGTTTTCGCATATTTTTCGTGGGAGGAAAAACGAATGACCAGAATCAGAAAAACATCAAAAAGATTGTTGGTTGGTGTGCTTGCGTTTGCAATACTTGCGACAGGAGCAATGTTTGAAATCGGCATACCCGCATCTGCTCTCGTAGAAAGCGTGGGCGGCTCCGATTCTTTGGTGCGTACCTCCTTGACCGAGATTAGAAATATTCTTACATCAGTCATGTACAGCGAATATTTGAATCTTCATTCCGATGTCAAGGATGCAGAAGCCGAGATTGAATTATCGATTGCCGACTACATAGATGATGAGGAGAGTACCACCGCAACCGTTAATGTTAAGGACGGCTTTGCGGGCGTTGAGGAGCCCGTACTGTTTATGGGTGACGACGGAAAGGTTAGCTGGAATGTTGACATTTCGGACGAAGCAATGTACAGCATATACATCGAGTATTATACAGGTAATATTCAGGTGGAGGACGATGAAGGCAATGAGATAAGCGTGGGTAAGTCCACCTCCTTTGAGCGAATGCTTCTTATAAATGACAGGGTTCCCTTTAAAGAAGCTCGTTCTATTGTTTTGCAGAGAAGATGGGCCGATGAATATATCGTCGTTGACGAGAACGGCAGACCCGTGCTTGACGAGAACGGAAAAAGAGTAACCTATTTGTCGGACTCTAAGGAGTTTGAGGATTTTATTCTTGATTACGAGAATAACATCAAGGACAGTCAACGTCTTTTCCTCAAGGATCTTATCGGAAACGAAGCAAAACCCGATAAGGTACTGTTGAACGCCTGGGAGGATTGCTTTTTGTTTGACTCCACGGGTTATTATAACAATCCGCTCAGATTCTATTTGGATGAGGGCACTCATAAGATAACCCTTCAGACAATTAAAGAGCCGATGGCAATTAAGAGCATTAAGCTGATGAGAGCGCCTTCGGTTCCTACATATGATGAGTATATCGAGCAGTATTCGGATAAGCCCGATTATACAGGCGACGAGGTTGTTATGATACAGGCGGAATATCCCACCGTTGTTTCTGAGAGAACAATCTATCAGCTGAATGACAGAAGCTCCATCATAACAATCCCGCAGGATCCCGCACTTATGAGATTAAATATGATAGGCGGCGACAAATGGCAGTATGTGGGTCAGTGGATTGAGTGGACGGTAAATGTACCAGAGGACGGATTTTACAACATAATTCCCCGTTCTAAGCAGGATATTTATTCGGGAATGTATGTATCCAGAAGGATATATATAAATGATGAGGTGCCTTTTGAGGAGGCCTCTTATCTGCGTTTTAATTACTCGGATAGCTGGCTTACCGAGCCGCTCGGTGACGGAAGCCGCAACTTCAAGTTCTATCTCGAAGAGGGAGAAAACAAAATTCGTCTCGAGGTTGTTCTCGGAGATATGTCCGAGATTTTAAGCGTCGTAGAGAACAGTCTTACGGTTATTAACGGTTATTACCGTAAAATACTTATGATTACCGGTCCTAAGCCGGATGAATATCGAGATTACAGGTTTGAGAGACTTATTCCCGATGTTATCAAGGGTCTTAAGGAGCAAGCGGCTATAATTAATAATGTAACCGAGAGATTAAGCCAGATAACCGGAGAAAAGGGAGAGCATGCCGCAACCCTCGATAAGATTGCGATTTATCTTGAGCGAATGGGAACATATCCCACAACCATAGCTTCAAGTATGACAATATTAAAGGATCATCTCGGTGCATTAGGTACCTGGCTGACCACAACCCAGAACCAACCGCTGTATATAGATTATTTATGCATACAAGCGGTTGATGCAGAGCCTCCTGAGGCGGAGCCCGGGTTCTTTAAATCAATGTGGGGAGAGATTCAAAAGTTTATTGCTTCCTTCTTTGCCGATTATAACTCTATAGGTTCTTTATCGGAGGGAATTACAAGCGATGATATAGATAGAGTAGCAATTGAGGTTTGGACCGCCACCTCAAGAGAACAGGCTCAGATTATAAGGGGGCTTGTTGACGATGATTTTTCTGCCAACTACAATATACCGGTAACCGTGAAGCTGGTTATTCCCGGCACCCTGCTCCCCGCAACTCTTGCGGGAACGGGACCCGATGTTTCTATGGGTAACGCACAGGGAGACCCGGTAAACTATGCAATAAGATCAGCGGTTAAGTCCCTTAATACACAAACAGGCGATACAAAGATAGGATATAACTTCAATGATTTCTCACAGTGGGAGAATCATCCTGTTTACGGCTCGATATTAGACAGGGTAGATACCTTTGACCAGGTTAAGGAGCGTTTCGCTCCCGCAGCTATGATTCCCGTAACCCTATACGGCGAGACATATGCGGTACCCGAGAATATGGGCTTCCCGATGATGTTTTATCGCAAGGACATTTTTGTGGAGCTTGGTATTGATGTTCCGAACACATGGGACGATTTTTACGATATTATTTATACATTACAGTCAAGCATGCTTGAGGTAGGGTTCCCTGCCGGTGTTGCCGGAGATGCGACAGCGGCTGCAGGAACGGGCGGTGCTATGTTTATGATGTATCAGCGGGGTGCAACCCTTTATGATATGGGTAATTACGATTATTATATGGATTTGTTCCATGAAAACGGATATACAGACGAGGATCTTGACGAATTAGGCTATACCTATACGGATCAGGAGGGAAATGTATTACCCAAAACGGACGGAATGACAATAAATCTTGATTCGGATATTGCTCTTGCATCGTTTAAGGAGGTTTGTCAGCTATATACAATGTATGATTTCCCCGTTGTGTTCAGCTTCCCGAATCGCTTCCGTCAGGGAACGATGCCGCTGGCAGTAATGGAATATATAACATATAATCACCTTATTGTATTTGCGCCGGAGATTAAAGGACTTTGGGAGTTTACACCATTGCCCGGAACCCTTAATCCCGACGGCTCCATAGACAACACCACAGTTGGAACAATTACCGCTATGGTTATGATGAGAACGGTTAACGACGAAAACGCTTTCTCAGCTTGGACATATATGCAGTGGTGGACCAGCGCAAGGGTACAGAGCGCATACGGCAACGAAATGGTTGCCCTGCTCGGTCCCTCTGCGAAGCAGAATACCGCAAACCTTGAGGCTCTGGAAAATATGGCATGGTCCAGAGATGAATATGACAATTTGAGAGCGCAGTTTAATGCGGTACAGTGCGTACCGGAGTTCCCAGGAAACTATATTATTCCGAGATACACAAACTTTGCTTTCTTAGGTGTGTATAATAACGGCGACGAACCGGTTGAGAAAATGCTTTCCTATATTATTGATATAAACAGTGAGTTGACTCGAAAGCGCAAGGAGTTCGGACTGCCAACGGCAGAGGACATTGCGGAGCTTGAGCACAATCTTTTAGGCAAGGAATAAGGGGAGGGGGAGATAGTTAATGGCAAAAGAAAAAGCGATAATCAGAACGGATATATCAAAATCCAAGTGGACTCTAATACAAATGAAGAAAAATTGGGCTGGGTATGCGATGATTTTTCCCTTCTTCCTTCTGTTCTTCATTTTTACGGTAGTACCCGTGCTTATGTCGGTGGTACTCAGCTTTACCACCTTCAATCTGCTTGAATGGCCGAACTTTATATTCATGGATAACTATATCCGGCTTCTTTTAGATGACGATATATTCCTGATAGCCATTAAGAACACATTGGTGTTCGCAGCAATTACCGGACCGGGCTCGTACCTTTTGTGTCTGTTCTTCGCATGGTTTATCAATGAGCTGAGACCTAAGATTCGTGCATTTGTAACAGTTTTGTTTTATGCGCCCTCTATTTCCGGAATGGTTTATTTGATATGGACAATATTCTTTCATTCCGATCAGTACGGCTTTGTAAATGCATGGCTGATAAAGCTAAATATTATTTCCAAGCCCATCCTATGGTTTCAGGATGAGAAGTACATATTTACATTAATTGTTGTTGTTGCTCTTTGGACCTCGCTCGGAGCTTCCTTCCTGACCTTTATCGCAGGTTTTCAGGTCGTTAATCAGGAGCTGTATGAGGCGGGAGCAATGGACGGAGTAAAGAACCGCTGGCAGGAGCTGTGGTTTATTACCCTTCCCACCATGCGTCCTCAGATGATGCTTGGTGCAATATTGGCGATAACCGGCTCCTTCGGTTTCGGAGCTCATATAACGGCGCTTGTCGGATTCCCCAGCCCTAACTATGTAGCTCATACCATAATGCATCATTTGGATGATTATGGCGGAATGCGATTTGAAATGGGATATGCTTCGGCTATAGCTACTATTCTGTTTTTCATGATGATAGGTGCAAACCTTATCGTAACGAGAGTTCTCAGAAAGGTAGGTTCGTAGCATATGACAGTAAATATAAAAGAAAGATTCAAGAATTACATAGAAAAACGGCAGAGAAACAAATCACACAATACCTTCAGACGCTCCATTAACCGTTCCACCGGCGGAGACATCGGTATATATGTTTTACTGGGAATAGTCGGTGTAATAATGGCTGCTCCTTTGTACTTTGCCATTATACAGTCCCTTAAGCCGCTTGACGAGTTCTGGTTTTTCCCGCCTCGCTTTTATGTGGTTAATCCCACAATGAAGAACTTCAAGGATTTATTCCGGCTGATGGGAGACTCCTGGGTACCCTTTTCGAGATACATTTTTAACACAGTGTTCATTTCCACCGTGGGTACTACGGGACACGTTCTGTTTGCCTCCTATGCTGCATATGCAATCGCAAAGATTGCATTCCCGGGAAGAAAGTTTCTCTTCAGTATTGTTATTTACTCGTTGATGTTTAACGCAACCGTAACCGGCATAACCAATTTCATAACAATGGCGCTGCTGGGTTGGGTTGATACATATCTTGCGGTAATTGTTCCCGCCTTCTGTACCACCTTCGGTCTGTACCTGATGAAGCAGTTTATGGAGACTAATGTTACGGATGCGGTGCTGGAGAGCGCGAGGATTGAGGGTGCAAACGAAAACAAGATTTTTTGGAAGATAGCGATGCCTATGGTAAAGCCTGCATGGGTAACTCTGGTTATATTCTCATTCAGAGACCTGTGGAACATGGGTGGAAACCTGTTCATATACAGTGAGCAGCTCAAGACCTTCAACTATGCGATAGGTCAGCTGGTTACCTCCGGTATCGCCCGTTCGGGTGTGGGTGCCGCAGCAACCGTTGTTATGATGGTGGTTCCGGTTACCGTGTTTGTTATAGCACAGAGTAATGTAATTCAAACCATGTCAACCTCCGGCATGAAGGATTAGGAAAGGAGCATGCTAATGAAAAACAAAACAAAAATTATAAGAGTTTTTCTTCTTGCAATATGTCTTATTCTCCTTTCGGGCACTGTTTTCAGTGCAAGCGCAGTTGTCCCGTATGCAACCTATACATACGATGTATACGGATGGATGCAACGGAGTCCGCACGCATATGTGCCGTTAACCATTATTAATTCCAAAACAATCAGAGAATCATATGAGAACGGCGCAAGTGAGATTACAAGGCAGAAGTATAGTCTTGATGATATGCTGGACTTGAATTCTCCGAGGGATATATGCGTTGACGATTTAAACCATGTATATATTGCGGATACTGACAACAGCAGAATAGTAGGGTTGGATGAGGAATACAACATCAGGCTTATTATCAACACGTTTATAAACGATCAGGGCATTCCGGATGCACTTAATCAGCCGAGAGGTGTTTTTGTTACCGACAGCGAGATTTATGTTGCGGATACCGAGAAGTCAAGGGTTGTTATATTCGACAAGATCGGAAACTTCCTTGATATAGTTCCCGAGCCCGCAAGCGATGTTCTGCCTGACAACAGCGTTTATAAGCCTATTGCGGTTGCAGTGGACAGAGCCGGTCGTGTTTATGTGGTTTCCTCCACAACAAACTATGGCGTTATCTCACTGAACAGAGACGGCTCCTTCAACGGATTTATCGGGCCGCAGAAGGTTACATATAATGCCTTTCAGCTCTTCTGGCGTATGTTTCAGACGCAGGATCAGATAAGTAGAAGCATTCAGTGGGTTCCCACCGAGTATAACAATGTAAATATCGATAACGACGGCTTCCTTTATGTAACTACTTCTTCGATAGATGAAGCTGATGTAATCAGTGCAATACGCGGCAAATCAAAGTCGGGTGATTATGCACCGGTTAAGAAGCTAAATCCCAACGGAAGCGATGTTATGAACCGAAACGGGTTCCATCCTCCCTCGGGCGAAATAGATTTTTTGACCATGTCGAGAACAGAGTTTCCTGTTTCCGGACCGTCTACCGTGGTTGATGTAGCTCTCGGACCGAGCAATACCTGGAGTATAATTGACTCTAAGCGCAGCAGGGTTTTTACATATGATAGTAACGGCAACCTGCTTTTTGCATTCGGAGATACGGGAGATCAGGTAGGTAACATTCAATCTCTTATTGCGATTGAATATCAGGGCTCAAACATTCTGCTCCTTGACAGGAATTCAAGCTCCATAACAGTTTATAAAAGAACAGGCTACGGAGATTTGATAGCCTCCGCTATTCAAAACACAGAGGATAAGAACTACGAGGCTGCTGTTGATTATTATATAAAAATACTTCAGTATAACAACAACTATGACAGTGCTTATGTAGGAATAGGTCAGAGTCTTTATAGAGACGGCTATTATCTTGACGCAATGCAGTACTTCAAAAACGCCTATGACACAGCAAATTATTCGGTTGCATACGGAATGTACCGTAAGCAATGGATAGAGAATAATGTCTGGGTTATTCCGTTGGTTGTGGTGTTGTTTTTAATCGGGGTTAGCAAGCTGTTAAAGTTTGCTAAAAAGTACAATAAGAAGGGACAGAATTCCGCAGAGAGACGCAGCTTCTTCTCGGAAGTAATGTATGCCTTCCATGTTATATTCCATCCGTTTGACGGCTTCTGGGACATAAAGCATGAGAAGAGAGGCTCCGTAAGGGGTGCAACCTTCTGGCTCGGATTTACCGTCGCCGTATATATTTATCAGTCTGTGGGACAGGGGTATCTATATAATCAGTCCAACTATGGAGGCTCATTTATCTGGCAGACGATTTCGGTGGTAATGCCGCTGTTCTTATGGGTAACCGCAAACTGGTGTCTTACAACCCTTTTTGAAGGGGAGGGAAGCTACAAGGATGTTTATATCGCCTCGGGTTATGCTATTGCTCCGCTTCCGCTGCTGGTTTTACCGACGGTAATTATGTCAAACTTTGTTGTTGCAGAGGAAATGGCCATTCTGGGTATGATGGAATCCATAGCCTTTGCATGGCTCGGACTGCTGATATTCTTTGCTATGATGGTTATACATGATTATACACTCGGCAAGAATATTTTAACCACCATAGGAACAATCGTAGGTGCAGTGTTTATTGTATTTGTCGGAGCGCTGTTCTTCAGTCTGCTTCAGAAGGTATTTACATTCGGATATAATATATTTGTCGAGCTTAAATACCGTTATTGGTTTTAGAAAGGAGTGTCAAGTATGAAAAAAGGTATATTTAAAAAACTAACGGCGCTTCTTCTCTGCCTTATAATGCTTGTTTCGGTAATGGCTATTGAGGCGCTTGCCGATGAATCCGGTAATTCCGCACAGGATGATGATGAAGAGGATATCTGGGATGCTCTGTATCCCGCGTATATGTCTACGGGCTTTAAATCCATAAACGACAGGATTAACGGAAACGATGTTATCGCACAGATGACCTGTATGCTTGTCAAGGACGGATTTGCCCTTTATGTAGATGAAATTACTGGTGAGATGGTTCTTCTTCAGCTCACAGAGCCGGATGAGGACGGAGAATATGAGATTGGAGAGGACGGAATTTATAAGTATGACGCTTATTTTTCCACCAATCCATACAACATTGGGTCAAGTCAGTCCATGACCGGTACGGCTACCTCAGAGTCAATTAAGAGCAGGCTGTATTCACAGGTTATTGTTGATTATTCCGAACAGAATACAGACCTTTCCTTTAACTCCTTTGTGGATGCCGCAAGGAACAATCAGATTACGGTTAAGCCTATAAGAAGCGGAGTAAGGGTCGAGTATACATTGGGAAGAGAAGAAATCGAGTATCTCGTACCGAGACTTATTGAGAAAGAAAAGCTTATTGCGCTTATGGAACAGATAGCAGCAAATTCGCCTGTTTCGAGAGATGCAAGACAGTTCGATGCATTTTATCAATTAAAGGATCCCAACGACACCTCCCTGTCGGAAAAAACAAGGGTAGAGATGAGAAAGGCATATCCGATCAGCGAAAGGTTCCCTGTTTATGTATGCGAACCGCATATAACCCCAAAGGAGCTTATGAGGCTGGAGCGGATGGTTAAGCTGTATACCGATTATTCCTTCGACCAGATGGATGCGGATCATGCTGAAACCGACTATGTTTCGATGGATAAGACTCCGCCGTTGTTTAAGCTGGCTATTGAGTACACTATAGATGAGCTTGGTCTTTCGGTCAGATGCAATGCAGGTAATATTAGATTTGATTCGTCAACCTACAAGCTATCTAACGTAACCTTGCTGCCGTTTGCGGGAGCGGGTAATGTAAATAACAGCGGTTATATATTTACCCCCGACGGTTCGGGAACGCTTATTGATTTTGAAAACATACGGGGTACCGCTTTTAGGACGACAAGTCAGCTCTACGGACAGGATTATGCGTTTCATACAATATCCGGAGCAAATAGAGAAATAATGCGTTTACCTGTATTCGGCGTTGTCGAGATTGTAAAGGATCAGTATTCGACCGTAGAGGAAATCACGGTTATCGATGAGGAGACCGGAGAGGAGACCACTTCCTTAGAGACGGTAATGCATGACCTAAAGATAGGCTACCTTGCAGTTATTGAAGAGGGTGATTCGCTTGCCAGGATAACAGTAGAGAATGGCGGACAGGTACATATGTTTTCGTCGGTATATACCTCCTTCAATCCGAGACCTAAGGATTCCTATACACTCAGCGGAGGAATCAGTGCAACCTCCAGCAGCGATGCAATGTGGACGGTTGAATCAAGGCGTAAATACACAGGCGACTTCAAGCTGAGATACTTTATTTTGTCCGATGACATTTCCTATTCCGAAATGGCGAATGTTTACAGAGATTATCTTATTAAGAACGGAGTGCTTACCGAGCAGGAGCAGACGACTGAGGACATTCCTCTCTATATTGAGACTCTCGGAGCGCTTGAAACTATAAAGCATGTTTTAGGTATACCGGTGCAGACCACGGTAGCCCTTACAAGCTTCAAGGATTCGATTGAAATACTAAGCTTCCTAAAAGATAAGGGTGTTAACAACATTAAGCTTAAGCTTAGCGGATGGGCAAACGAGGGGTTGATTCCCTTGGTTCCAACCGGCGTGGACATTGTGGATGTATTGGGAGGAGATGAGGGTTTCCTTGAGCTCCTTGATTATGCCAATAAGAATAATGTTACCATTTATCCCGATTTTGATTACTCCTTTGCCTTTAAGGACAAAGCATTTGATGGTTTTAATAGCTCCAAAGACTTAACCCGGACCATAGACAACCGCGCTGCAGGAAAGAAGATTTATGACCCTGTCTGGCAAGGCTTTATTTATGACAGTCTGGGCGTTATATCTCCGAATGTTATGGAGCGACTTTATAGTGACACCTTCAAGGAATATAAGGATTATAACGTAGGAGCCATATCGGTTTCCACACTCGGAAATTATTTATCCTCCGACTTTAACACAAAGGATACGCTGCACAGAGAGGACTCTAAGAAGCTTATAACAAGGCTGCTTGAACAAATCAAGAAGGATAACGGTAAGGTGATGGTCTCGGGCGGTAATGCCTACACCCTTAAGTATGTAACCGATATACTGGATATTCCGCTTGATGACTCAAGATACAGGCATTCGGCTGGTACTGTTCCGTTTATGGGAATGGTATTACACGGATATAAGGATTATGCCGGAACTGCAATTAATTTGGCAGGCGATTATCAGTATTCATTACTTAAAACAATCGAAAACGGAGCATCTCCGTATTTCGTGGTCGCCTTTGATAACACAGCTGAGTTAAAGCAGTATACATATTCCTACCTTGATCAGTATTATTCGGTAAGATATAATATCTGGGTTGAGGATATGGTAACAACCTATCTGATGCTTAACGAAGCACTCAAGGATTTGAGAAACCACACCATCGTGGCGCATGAGTTCCTTGATTCGCAGAACAAGGTAGCCAAGGTTACCTATGATAACGGTAAATCCTTCTATATTAACTATTTGCTTAAGGATTACACCGTCACTGATAAAGGAAAAACACATATAGTTCCCGCCGAAGGCTTTATTAAGGTTGACGGTGACGGAAGCAAGATTGATTTTAATTACAGCATAGTGGGGGAGGGATAAAAGTTGAGTAAGGTTATAAAGAAAAAAGCAGTGACAACAAAGGATATGCCCTCCGTTCCAAAAAGACCGAGGAAACAGCGTAAATCATTATCCCTGCAAAAGCAAAAATCAAGAATGGGCTGGCTCTTTATTGCTCCCTTTCTGATAGGGTTTGCGCTTGTTTACCTTCCGATGATTGTGGAATCGATTTGGTTCTCCTTTAATAAGATACGAATTCAAGGCGGCGGCGGCTATATTCTTGAATTTGTCGGATGGGAAAATTACAGATACGCCCTTTTTGAGGATGTAGAGTATGTGCAGGTTCTTATAGGAAGCATTAAGGATCTTCTCTTTAACATCCCTGCAATTGTTATATTCTCTCTTTTCATGGCGGTTATGCTTAACCAGAAGATGAAGGGAAGAGCAGTATTTCGAGCCATATTCTTCATTCCTGTTATAGTGTCTACGGGAATTATCGAGACCATTGACCTTCAGAACATCATAGCTCAGGCTCAGGAGAGCGTTACCACTATAAGCGACGGCGGTATGGACGCCGCCAATGCCGGAACACAGATAATAACGCAGATGGATGTTGCGAGACTGCTGGGTGGCATGAAGGTGGGAGAAGGGCTGGTAACATATGCAACGGATATGGTTAACAACGTTTACAATATTGTAAACAAATCCGGTGTGCAGATGCTTATATTCCTGGCGGGCTTGCAGTCTATATCTCCGGCCATCTATGAGTCCTGTCATATTGACGGAGCTTCCGCATGGGAGACCTTCTGGAAGATAACCTTCCCGATGATCAGCCCGATGATATTGGTTAACTCAATTTATACCGTTATCGACTCCTTTACATCCAAATCAAACACGGTTATGACCTATATCAAGAATATTTACAGCGGTTCTGCGGAAGGTAATGTTCGAGCCACTGCAATGTCATGGATGTACTTCCTGGTAGTAATACTAATCCTATTAATTGTAGGCGGAATAATGTCGGCCTATGTGTTCTACCAGAGACGAGAAACATAAAAGGGGGGGCGGATTATGGATTCAACTTTTTCTAACAAAAGAGCGGAAAAGGAGCTGAAAAGGCTCCAGCGAAAAGAAGAAGCGTTAAGACGCATAAAAGCGCAGGAAAAGACATCGTTCGGAATGCGTCTGAGATATAAGTATCTGACCCCTTATTTCGCAAAAAAGCTTGTGTGGATTATTTTCAGGCTGGTATTGCTTATCGGTATTTCCTATGTAATTCTGTTTCCCTATATTTCTAAAATAGCGGGTTCATTTATGGCCAGGGAGGACTTTGTCGATCAGACGGTTAAGCTGATTCCAAAGTATCCTACATTGGATACCTACAAGGCGATTATTAACGACAACAGATATTTTCAGGCGTTGTTTAATTCAACAACATTATCTGTTATGGCGGGCGTATGTCAGATGCTGACCTGTGCGATAGTCGGATACGGTTTTTCAAAGTTTAAGTTCAGGTTTAAGGGCATTCTGTTTGTGTTTGTCATTCTTACAATGATTATCCCGCATGATACATTACAGCTCTCCATGTTTATGAAGTTCAGGTATTTTGATATCTCGGGTATTGTCGGAGGTATTAAAACACTGTTCGGCTCAACCGAGGCAACACCCGCGATTGGGAACCTGCTCAACTCATACTGGCCGCTTGGTATATTGTCGCTTACCGGTCTTGCATTTAAGAACGGATTGTTTATATACATAATGAAGCAATACTTCAACGGCGTGCCGGATGAGCTTGAGGAGGCGGCATATGTTGACGGAGCTGGTATCATCAAGACATTTATAAGAATAATTATACCGATGTCTTTACCCATGCTGGTTACCATATTCATGTTTTCCTTTGCATGGCAATGGTCTGATACCTTCTATACCGGACTGTTCTTTACAGATAAGACCAATTATCTGATGCTGCCAAACATTGTCTCTATTCCTTCGTCACTGGATACGCAGTATTCCGCTCAGGTTACTTACGAAGCGGCTATCAGGAACACCTGCGGACTTATGATACTTGCACCTTTGGTAATAATCTATCTGTTTGCGCAGAGAACCCTTATAGAGGGTGTGGAACGCAGCGGTATCACGGGTTAAGCTCAGCTTTTTTACAGCTATATAATACGCAGAGTCCGGAGCGGCATACGCTTCGGACTTATAGCATATCCCGGACCATACAGTGTATATTGAACTTGACAACATAATACTATTTGTTTATAATAATATGGTAGCCTTGTTACTATATTGGCTAATAGCTGCGGTTTTTTGTGCTAAATATCAATATTACGAAAGTAAAATAATCAGAGAGGTGAAGCTAAGTGATAAATTGGAAGAAGGAATTAGAAGAAAACGTAACCACGGGAAACGAGCTGAAGGATTTCTTTGATTGGGATTTAACCAATGAGCAGGCAAAAAAGTTGAATCGTATAATCGAGCTGTACCCGATGTCTGTCTCAAAGTATTATCTGTCCCTCATTGACGATGAAAGTGAGGACGATTCAATAAAAAAAATGTGCATTCCCAGCATTGCGGAAACCGATTTGAGCGGAAGCATGGACACGAGCGGTGAGCTGTCGAACACCGTTACGGTGGGGTTGCAGCATAAATACAAGCAAACAGCACTTATTCTGTCCACAAACAAATGCGCTGTTTATTGCAGGCATTGCTTCAGAAAAAGATTGGTCGGTATAAGCGATGATGAGGTTAACAAGAACTTCGACGACATTATCGCTTATATAAGGGAGCACAAGGAGATAAATAATGTTCTAATCAGCGGCGGAGATTCCTTTTTGAACAGTAATAAAAAAATCGAGTCTTACCTCAAGGAGCTTGTGGAAATAGACCATATTAATCTCATTAGGTTTGGTACAAGGACTCCGGTCGTACTCCCTTCCAGAATCTATAAGGACAGCGAGCTGCTCTCTATATTACAGGAATACTCAAAGAAAAAGACCATCTATGTTGTAACACAGTTCAATCATCCGAGAGAAATAACCAAAGAAGCAAAAAAAGCAATAAGCGCCTTGAAGAACATCGGTATAATTGTAAAGAATCAGGCGGTTCTGCTCAAGGGCGTAAATGACAGCCCGTCTGTAATGGCAAAGCTTATAAGCAAGCTGACTGCCTCCGGAGTTGTACCGTACTATGTGTTCCAATGCAGACCGGTTACTGCTGTAAAAAATCAATTTCAAATACCCCTTAAAAAAGGATACAAAATTGTTTCGGACGCGAGAAAGCTGCTTAACGGACAGGAAAAATGCTTCCGTTATGTACTTTCAAACGAGCGGGGTAAGATCGAAATAGTCGGAAAGCTGGAAGATGATAAAATGATATTTAGGTATCATCAGGCAAAGTATAAGGAGGATCAGGAGAAGGTCTTTGTTTTGGACATCAAGGACGATCAGTGCTGGATATGACATTTTTATCATTGGAGAAGTTAGTATATGCAAAAATCTCACAAAGCCATTTTATTGTTGGAAATAATAGTGCTTTTAGCGGTCGGAGCGGTGTTACTATACAAAGAGTTTAATTCGGTGGTTAAGGATTCGGTTACAGTTGAAGCAGGGCAGGCTGTACAGGCAAGCGAATTTCTTACAGGCAATGATAAGGAAGCTGTTTTTGTAACCGACATTTCTGCTATTAGCCTTAATAACCCGGGATATTACGATATAGAAATTAAGGTGGACGGGAAGATCTACGGCTCAACCATAAGAGTGGTGGACACAATCCCTCCGCAAGCGGACGCAAGAAGCGTTATTTCTCCAAAGGGGAAGGTTCTGGAGGCGGATGAGTTTGTTACCAATATTATAGATGCAAGTGAGGTAAGGGTAGAATTTAAGGAGTTACCCGATTTCACCAGACCGGGCGAGCATGCGGTAACTGTAGTATTAGAGGATTCGGGGAACAACAGGACAGAGCTTGATTCGGTTTTATTTATTCTGAATATAAAACAGTCCGTTAGGGTTGAAGCGGGAGTGGCGCTTGATATAGCTCCAAAAGACTTTTTACTGGACGATTTATATGACGCTTCCTTTGAATCTGATATTTCCGAACTTGATATAACCGCACCCGGAATTCATGAGGTTGAGCTTAGGGTTGGTGATAAAAGGGTTACGGTGGCAGTTGAGGTTGTTGACACAACACCTCCGAGTTGCAGCGTAATTGACAGAGAAATATGGTTAGGAGATTCCGTTAAGGCAGGAGACTTTGTTGTCGATATAACGGATTTTTCTGAGGTTGTAGTCTATTACAAGGAAGATCCCGATTTTAATAGATTAGGGCAGCAGGAGGTAGCGGTAATCCTTGAGGATTCCTCGGGAAACAAGACCGAAAAGAAGGCCCTGTTATTCATTCGTCAGGATAACGAGCCGCCCGTGATAACGGGAGCGGTAGACAGGATTGTTTATATAGGTCAAACCGTTTCCTACAGAACCAATGTATCGGTTACGGATAACAGCAGCTCTGAAGTTCAGCTCGAGATAGACAGCAGCGAGGTGAATCTCAGAAGGGAAGGAGTTTATAGCGTAACCTATAAGGCTACAGATAAAAGCGGAAACACCTCCGAGAGAACCATAAAGGTTACGGTGATAGAGCAAACTGTTACCGAGGAGGCAGTGCTTGAGCTTGCGGACGAGATACTTTCAGAGATAATCACTGATGGCATGACAAAAAGAGACAAGGCGTATGCGATTTATAAATGGATAAGAAACAATATGATATATAAGAGCGATACCCTGCCTACCGACTGGCTGAAGGAAGCCTATCTCGGTATTACGGGGGGAGGAGGGGACTGCTTCACCTTCTATTCGGTGGCGGAGGTTCTGCTTACCCGAGCAGGTATAGATAATATCAAGGTAACAAGGGTGGGCGGACGCACTAACCATTACTGGAACCTTATAAACTGCGGAGACGGCTGGTACCATTTCGACAGCTGCCGTTATATCGACTTCAAGGATACCTTTATGATGACCGATGCGGAGCTTGAACAGCTATCCAAAGAAAGGGGCAGAGGCTATTATGACTTTGATAAGGCTCTTTACCCGAGAACTCCCGACTGATAAGTATTAACGCTTTGAAAGGTATCGGCAGAAGCCATGCAGAAAAATTTATTGGAATACCTGGAGTACACGGTTAAACGATTCCCGAATAAAAATGCTTTTTCGGATGAGACAGAGCAGCTGACATTCAAGCAGTTACATGAAAGAGCAAGAGCTATCGGTACATTCTTATTGAATAATGGACATACAAGGCAGCCTGTTTGTGTATTCATGGAAAAGAGCGCCAATACAGTAGCCGCTTTTTTGGGTGTGCTATATGCCGGCTGTTATTATGTGCCTGTTGATGTGGATATGCCCGAGCAAAGAATCGGGCAGATACTGAGCGGCCTTGATTCTCCTGCCGTAATTTGCGGCAATAGCAGGGAGCGTATTTTTAAAGCAGAAAAACACGGTGCGGTCTATGAATTTGATGCTATTATAAAAACATCCATTAATGATAAGACGTTAAATGATGTAAGGATTGCACAAAAGGATACCGACCCGGTGTATATCGTGCTTACATCCGGCTCCACCGGAGTTCCCAAGGGTGTGATCGCCTGTCATCGCTCGGTTATAGATTATATTGACAATTTGTGCGAGGTTATGGGCTTTGACAGCCATACCGTTTTCGGCAATCAGGCACCGCTGTATGTGGACGGGCACTTAAAGGATGTTTATTCCGCATTGAAAACGGGGGCAACCGCTTGCATTATTCCAAAAAAGCTGTTTATGTTTCCACTTAGGCTGATAGAATTCCTGAACAAAAATAAAATCAATACGATATGCTGGGCTGCTTCCGCTCTGTCCTTGCTGTCGGCGCATAATGCGTTTGACAGCTCAGTGCCTGAGCATCTGAGGATTATTGCGTTCGGCAGCGAGGTGTTTCCCGCAAAGCAATTACGTGTCTTTATAAAATATATACCCAAAGCAAGATACTTCAACCTGTACGGACCTACAGAGGCTACCGGAATGTCCTGTTATTATGAGGTGGACCGTGAGTTTGGCGACAATGAGACAATACCCATCGGTAAGCCGTTTAACAATTCGGAAGTCATACTGCTGGACGAGAAGGACAGAATTCCAAGGCAGGGTGAGCTGGGGGAAATTTGTATTAGCGGCTCTTCGTTGACGCTGGGCTATTACCGTGATTTTGAAAAAACAAGCAGGGTGTTTGTGCAGAATCCGCTTAATAGGCTCTATCCAGAGATTATTTACCGTACAGGAGACTTAGGTAGATATAACGATCGGGGAGAGTTGATTTTTGCGGGACGCAAGGATAACCAGATTAAGCATATGGGCTATCGTATTGAGCTGAGCGAGATAGAAGCAATTACCGGTTGGATTGACGGAGTAAGTAATGCATGCTGCTACTTTGACGATATAAATAAAAAAATCATCCTTTTTTATACGGGCGAGGCCGTTGAAAAACAGGTAATAAGAGCGCTAAGGGACAAGCTGCCACGATATATGCAGCCGAACTGTGTACACCATTTAAGCAAAATGCCCCTGACACAGAGCGGGAAGACAGACCGCAGGCTCCTCATGGAGAGCTACAAAAACAGTGAGGATATTAAATATGGACAGACTGATTAGGATTTTAAACGAGCAGAACCCCGAGGTTGATTTCGGGAGCAGTGAGAGGCTGATTGACGACAGCATCATTGATTCCTTTGATATAGTAACCATTATCGCCGAGATAAACGACGAGTTTGATGTTATGATACCGGTTGAGGAAATAGTACCGGAGAACTTTAACTCCGCAAAGGCGATGTATGCTCTGATTGAGCGATTGCAGGAAAAATAAAGAACAAGGGTTAGCCTTATGCTGTTTACTTCATACGGATTTATACTTTTTTTTGCGGTGCTGCTTGCCGTTTATTATTTGATACCAAAGCGTTTTCAATGGCTTCTGCTGCTGGCGGCAAGCTATGTTTTTTATGCCTTTTTGGGTATAAAATTCCTGATATATATTTTAGCCGCAACCGCAACCACCTTTTATGCGAGCTATAGGATAAACCGTTCCAAGCAGGAGCAAGCGGATTATCTTGAGAGCAAAAAAGACGCAATTTCAAGAGAACAAGGCAAAGAATACAAGGCATTAATGAAGAAAAGGCAGAAGAAATGGCTGATTATATGCCTGCTCATTAACTTCGGTGTTCTTTTCGCTTTAAAATATATTGATTTTTCCATATCCAATATAAACAGCGTTATACGGCTGTTCAATCCGGAAAGGGAGCTATCTTATCTAAAGCTTGCCGTTCCGCTGGGCATATCCTTTTATACCTTTCAGAGCATGGGGTATTTGATTGATGTGTACAGGGGTAAATATAGCTACGAAAAAAGCATTCTCAGGCTGGCTTTGTTCATTTCCTATTTTCCGCAGCTTGTGCAGGGACCGATAAGCCGTTTTGACCGGCTTAAGCAAACACTGTTCGAGGAGCATAGCTACGACAGAAAGAATGCTTCCTTGGGGCTGCAGAGGGTGTTGTGGGGTTTTTTTAAGAAGCTCGTAATAGCCGACCGTCTGCTGGTGGCGGTAAGCACTATAACGGGCAGTCCGGAAATGTACACGGGAATATATGTCGTGCTTGGTATGCTCTTTTATGCGATAGAGCTGTATGCGGATTTTAGCGGAGGAATTGATATTGCACTCGGTATTTCGCAAATGCTGGGAGTACGCATGCCCGAAAACTTCAACAGACCGTATTTCTCAAAGTCCATTGCGGAATACTGGAGAAGGTGGCATATCACGCTGGGAACCTGGTTCAAGGACTATTTGTTTTATCCTATATCGGTCAGCAAGCCCGTACTTAATCTTTCGAAAAAATGCAGGAGCCGCTTTGGCAATGCGCTCGGAAAAAGAGTTCCGGTATATATTGCGACCATGGTGGTATGGTTTTCCACCGGAATCTGGCACGGCTCCTCCTGGAACTTTATTGTCTGGGGTTTGCTTAATGCGGTTGTTATATTGGCCTCTCACGAGTGCACACCATTGTATTCGAGATTCCATTCAAGATTTTCCGTAGCTAATACCTTTTGGTACCGGCTGTTTCAGGTAGCCCGTACCTTCTGGCTTATGAGCCTGCTGCGCACCCTTGACTGTTATCAGGGGGTAGGAACCACCTTCAGAATGTTCGGAACGGTGTTCACCCACTTAAATATTCGGGAGGTTCTTGGCGGGGGATTACTTAATTTAGGTCTTTCCACGCCCGATTATATGGTACTTATTCTTTCGATAACGCTAATGATAGCCGTAAGCCTTAAGCAAAGAGCGGGAAGTGTTCGCGAGAGGCTGTATAAAAAGCCTCTTATGCTAAGATATTGCACCAACTTCGCATTGTTTTTTTCGACAATAGTATTCGGTGCTTACGGAGCGGGCTATAACGCATCGCAGTTTATTTACAGTCAGTTTTGACAATGAGGATACCGAGATGAAAAAAAAGCTATTAATTAACCTGTCGGTATTACTGCTTGCCGTAATAATCCTGTCCGTTACTCAAAGATTGCTTATGCCCAAGTACATGACTTCGATATTTGAAGGAAATCTTGTGGAGGAGTATTACGACCAGGAAAAGGATCATGATGTTATCTTTTTGGGGGACTGCGAGGTGTTTTCCAACTTTTCTCCCGTTACCCTATGGGAGAATTACGGTATAACGAGCTATATCAGAGGGAGCGCAGAGCAGTCTGTTTGGCAATCCTATTATCTGCTTGAGGAAACGCTTAAGTATGAGCATCCGGATGCTGTTGTTTTCAATGTGCTGGCAATGAAAAACAGTGAGCCGCACAAGGAGGAATATAACCGCCTTACCCTGGACGGTATGCGGCTGTCCGGGTCAAAAATAAGCGCAATAAAAGCTTCCATGCTGGAGGACGAGCAGTTTATAACGTATATTTTTCCTATTCTTAGGTATCACTCAAGATGGAGCGAGCTTACCTCTGAGGACTTTAAATACCTTTTCGGGAAGGAAAAGGTTTCCCACAACGGCTTCCTTATGAGAACGGATATTAAGCCGCTGTCCTATTTACCCAAGCCGAAGGAACTGGCTGACTACAATTTCTCAGAAAAGAATAACTACTATCTTGAGCGTATTACGGCTCTCTGTAAGGAGAACGACATAGAGCTGATTCTGATAAAAGCACCCAGCGCATACCCGCATTGGTATGATGAGTGGGATGAGCAGATTAAGAAGTTTGCGCAGGTAAATGAGCTTACCTATATAAACTTCCTCGGCCTTGCGGCTGAAATCGGAATTGATTACAAAACGGACACCTATGACGCCGGTATGCACCTGAACCTCAGCGGTGCCGAAAAGCTGACCGATTACTTCGGAAGAATATTAAGCGAGGACTTCGGCTTGACCGACCGCAGTAACAAGCCCGAGCTGCAAAGAATCTGGGAGCCGAAAGTACGCTTTTATTACGAGATGAAGGAGCATCAGGAATACGAGCTGGAGGAATACGGCTACCTGAAGAGCTACGGAGCTTCGCCGGTCAAGAACGGCGGGAAGGAGAATGAATGATGAGAATCATTGCTATAATTCTTATTGTACTGCTGCTGTTGTCGGGCTGCGGTGAGAAAACAGACACCGACTTATCCGGTACGGATTCTATTGAATCACAAGCCGAAAATGACAAGGGGTTCTCATTTAAATACAACAATATTACGGTTCGCATGAACGCAAGAGCGGAATCCGTTATTACCGCCTTGGGAGAGCCCATGGATTATTTTGAAGCCCCGAGCTGTGCTTTTCAGGGAATGGATAAGCACTATAATTATGGCAGCTTTGAGATAAGCACCTACGAGCTTAACGATACCGATTATATTTTTACGGTTGTACTGCTGGACGACACCGTTTCCGCCGAAAATGGTGTTTATATCGGATGCTCCCTTTCGGAGCTGCTGGAAGCCTATGGGGACGACTACACAGCGGAGGGTAGGTTCTATAATTATACCTCAGGGGACAGCACCCTGCAGTTTATCGTGGATGAGGACATTGTTAGCGGAATTAATTATTTGGCGATACTCGATTAACCCAATATGCGGGAATTCCGTCAAGGCTAACCCCGACGGAATTATTTGTGGCTCTTTTATTTTAAAATATGCTTCATTTCAGACCTGTAATCGTTTAGCATTCGTTCGCATTCACCCTCGGACTCGGCACAGACAAGAATATATACCTTAATTTTCGGCTCGGTGCCGGAGGGTCTTACTATAATTGCGGTACTGTCGGACAGCTCAAAATAGAGCATATCGCTTTCGGGCAGTCCGCTGGGCTGAGTACTGCCGTCTCTTAGGGAGGTTCTGGTGCCGTTTTTATAATCCCTGACGGCGGTTATTTCGGTGTTTCCTATTCTTTTCAGCTCGCTGTTCCGTAGATAGTGCATTTTCCGCGACATATCAGTCATGGGCTCTATTCCGTCTATGACAATATTCAGCACCGCTTCCTTAAAATAACCGTACTCATTGTATAAGTTCTTTATAACTCCGTAAAGGGTCTTGCCCCGCTCCTTGTAATAGGAGGCCGCCTCGGTTACAAGCAGAGCCGCCGCAACGGCATCCTTATCCCGTACATACCCGCCCGAAAGATAGCCGTGGCTCTCCTCGTATCCAAAGATAAAGGTATAGGAATTATCCTTCTCGAACTCCTTAATTTTTTCTCCGATGTACTTAAATCCGGTAAGCACATTAAGGTGCTTAACCCCGGCTCTGTCGCAAATAGCGTCAAAAAGGTTACCGGATACCACACTCTTAATTGCACAGGCATTTTCCGGCAGTAAATTTTGCTGCCTTCTGCCCTTTATTATATAATCAATCAGAACAGCGCCGATTTGGTTGCCGCTCAGGGTATAAAATTCTCCTTTATCATCTCTGACAGTTACACCCAAGCGGTCTCCGTCCGGGTCGGTTGCGAGTATAAGCTCGCAATCGATGCTTTCTCTTCTTATCATTTCAACGGCAAGCTCAAAGCATTCTGAGCTTTCCGGATTAGGAGATACGACTGTGGGGAAGTTTCCGTCCGGTGTCATCTGGCTCTCCACTGTTCTCAGCCTTGGAATTCCGGCACGACGCAGAACCTCGGGTATCAGCCTATATCCCGTACCGTGCAGGGGAGTGTATACAGCGTTAAGGCTGTCACCCTGCTTTTTCGTCGCTTCGGGACATATTCGGCAGTCCAGTACCGCCTTTATATATGCCTCGTCCGTTTCGGCTCCTATTATTTTTATAACACCGTCCGACTTTGCCTTGTCAAAATCGGCATATTTAACATCCTCGAATATATCCGCAGCCTCCACAGCGTCCGAAACCACCCGTGCATGCTCGGGCGGAAGCTGCGCACCGTCCTCCCAATATACCTTATACCCGTTATATTCCTTGGGGTTATGGGAGGCTGTTATATTTATTCCGGCAATACAGCCGTGATAGCGAATCGCAAAGGATAGCTCCGGAGTCGGACGAAGAGAATCAAACAGAAACACCCTGACTCTATATGCGGCAAGCACCCGTGCCGCTGTTTCCGCAAACAGGGAGGAGTTGTTACGGCAGTCAAAGGCAATGGCAACCCCTCGCTCCTGCGCATTGTTTTTTATAATAAGCTCGGCAAGACCTCTGGTGGTATGCGCAACGGTGTATATGTTCATCTTAGAAATGCCCGCAGCCATGGTGCTGCGTAGTCCCGCCGTACCGAACTGCATCGGGAACGCAAAGCGCTCCTTAACCGCAAGCTCATCGTTCTGAATCGAAATAAGCTCTTTTCTGGTCTCCTCGTCGATAATTTTGCTGTCAAGCCAGCTTCTGTATCTTTTATACATAAGGCTTTCCTTTCATAACTATAATACTTCTATATAATTATACAGTATTTTTCACGCATGTAAAGTATTTTTTATCGGCAATGCCGTTCATAGAATATTTACATATCAATTTGCACAAAGCTATTGCAATGCTCTTGTATGTGTGCTATTCTATTTTTCGCTTGGTGTGCGATGAAACGGGAGATTGCTGCTAAAAAATAAGCAGGTAACTTCCGCCGAGTATGTCCGACAATCGGGCGAGAGCAAAGAGCATTTTTTATGGGACGATTATGAAACGCCCGAGGCAGTGTTCGTTGCTTTGCCGCCAAAACTTTTTTGTATTATTTTAAGGAGGCAAAAAACACATGGCAAAAAAAGACAGAATCAGAATAAGGCTTAAGTCATATGACCATACCCTTATAGACCAGGCTGCCGAGAAGATAGTGGAGACGGCTAAGCGTAACGGTGCTAATGTATCCGGACCCATTCCGCTTCCCACAGATAAGGAGATAATCACCATTCTTCGTGCGGTTCACAAATACAAGGACGCAAGAGAGCAGTTTGAGTACAGAACTCACAAGCGCCTTATCGACATTATTAAGCCGTCCAAGGCTGCCGTCGATTCGCTGATGAGCATTGATCTTCCCGCAGGCGTTGATTTTAATGTTGAGCTTTAACGGTTACATTCAGGTCATGTTAACCCGTGCTTGGGTTAACCAATAACCAAGGAGGAATATAAAAAATGAAAAAAGGTATTATCGGCAGAAAGCTCGGTATGACACAGCTTTTTGATGAAAAGGGCAATGTTATTCCGGTTACTGTCATAAACGCAGGACCCTGCGTTGTCGCACAGAAAAAAACAAAGGAAAAGGACGGCTACGAGGCGGTTCAGCTCGGCTTCTCGGATATAGAGGACAGGAAGCTTAACAAGCCCGCAAAAGGACATTTCCTTAAGGCAAAGGTTTCCTTTAAGAAGTATCTCAAGGAGTTCAGGCTTGAGGACGTTACGGGAATGAATGTAGGAGATATTGTTACGGCGGATACATTTACAGTCGGCGATAAGGTTGATGTTACAGGAATCACCAAGGGACGCGGCTTTTCCGGTGTTATCAAGAGATGGGGAGCTCATCGCCTGAGAATGACACACGGTACCGGTCCGGTACACCGTCAGGTTGGCTCAATGGGTGCTGCCAGCGACCCTTCAAGGGTGTTTAAGAATAAAAAAATGGCCGGTCAGTACGGTAACGAGCAGGTTACTATGCAGAATCTTGAAGTAGTCAAGATTGATGCGGACAAGAATCTTTTGGCCGTAAAGGGTGCGGTTCCCGGCGCACGCGGCGGTATTGTTTTTGTTCGAGATACCGTAAAATAAGCGAAGGGAGAGGAAATAACGATGCCAAAAACAAATTTATATAATATGGAAGGTCAGGTATGCGGCGATATCACTCTTTCCGACAAGGTTTTTGCCGCTGACATTAATAAAACGGTTCTGCATTCCGTTGTCAGAGCATACCTGCTTAATCAAAGGCAGGGTACACAGTCAGCACTCACAAGAAGCGAGGTTTCCGGCGGCGGAAGAAAGCCCTGGAGACAAAAGGGAACGGGAAGAGCAAGACATGGCTCTATTCGCTCACCGCAATGGACTCACGGAGGAGTTGTTTTTGCTCCGAAGCCGAGAAGCTACCGTGTAAGCATTAACAAAAAGATTAAGAGAACAGCTATGATATCGGCGCTTTCCTCCAAGGTTGCCGCAGGCGAATTGATTGTTGTGGACAATATCGCGCTTGAGGAGTACAAGACCAAGAAGATTATATCCATGCTTTCTGCGTTGAATATCGAGGGTAAAGCACTTATAGTACTGCCCGAGACTGATAAAATGGTCGTAAAATCGGCCTCCAACATCCCGGGTATTGCAACCGCACCTGTCAACTCTCTTAATGTATATGATATTTTGAAGTATGACAAGTTTATAATAGCAAAGGATGCGGTGGCTAAGATAGAGGAGGTATATGCGTAATGAAATCAGCATACGACATTATCCTAAAACCCGTAATTACCGAAGCTGCCATCCAGAATATGCAGCAGAAGAAGTATACCTTTAAGGTGGCTCCCGATTCCAACAAAATTGAGATAAAAAAAGCCATCGAGGAAATATTCAAGGTGGAAGTCGAAAAGGTTACCACCATAAGCGTCAAGAGCAAGCCCAAGAGAATGGGTTATCATGTAGGAACCACAAGCGAGTGGAAAAAGGCAATTGTCAAGCTTACTCCGGACTCCAAATCGATTGAGTTCTTCGATAGTTTGATGTAAGCGAAAGGAGTTTAATCAATGGCGACTAAATTATACAAACCTACGACTCCCTCAAGGAGAAACATGTCGTCACCCTCGTTTGACGAGGTGACTAAAAAGACTCCTGAGAAAAGTCTTATAACGACATTAAAGAAGAACGCGGGTCGTAACAATACAGGCAGAATTACCGTTCGTCATAAGGGCGGCGGAAACAAAAAGAAATACAGAATTATTGATTTTAAGCGTAAGGCTCAGGATACGGGATTTAAGGTTATCGGTATCGAGTACGACCCCAACCGTACCGCCTACATTGCACTGCTGGCTGACCAGAACGGAAAGAAAAGCTACATTTTAGCTCCCAACGGACTCAGAGCGGGAGACACCGTCTATTCGAGCAGCGACGCAGATATTAAGACCGGAAATGTACTTCCGATTTCCAGAATTCCGGTAGGTACATTTATTCATGCTATTGAGCTGTATCCCGGAAAGGGCGCTCAGCTCGTACGCTCCGCAGGAGCGGCAGCGCAGCTTATGGCTAAGGAAAACGGAATGGCTCAGGTAAGACTTCCTTCCGGCGAGGTAAGAATGGTTCGGCTGGACTGTACCGCTGCAGTAGGTCAGGTAGGAAACATTGAGCATGAGAACATCAAGCTCGGCAAGGCGGGCAAGAAGAGAAACCTTGGTATCAGACCGACCGTACGCGGCTCGGCGATGAACCCGGTAGACCATCCGCACGGCGGCGGTGAGGGACGCTCACCAATAGGAAGACCTTCTCCTGTTACTCCTTGGGGCAAGCCAACTCTCGGTTATAAGACAAGGAACAAGAAGGCTCGCACCAACAAGTTTATTGTCAAGCACAAGAACGACAAATAGGCGTAAAGGAGGATTATTACAGTGAGCAGAAGCGTAAAGAAAGGCCCGTTTGTAGATAAAAAATTATACAGCCGCATAATTGAAATGAATAAGAAGAACGAGAAAAGGGTTATTAAGACCTGGTCTCGTGCTTCCACTATTTTCCCTGAGTTCGTGGGACATACTATTGCGGTTCATGACGGAAAAAAGCATATTCCGGTTTATGTGGTAGAGGATATGGTCGGACACAAGCTCGGTGAGTTTGCTCCGACGAGAATATTCAAGGGACATTCGGGCTCCAAGACAACAAATACAAAATAACGGCTGATTGAAAGGAGGCACTATTACTGTGGAAACCAAGGTAGCAAAGGCTTATCTTAAGCAATTGCGTATTTCACCCAGAAAAGTGAAAATCGTACTTGATTTGATTAGAAACAAGGATGTGGCTTACGCAGCCGCAATATTAAAAAACACAAATAAAATCGCATGTGAGAGTATACAGAAGCTTCTTAAATCGGCTGTTGCCAACGCGGAGAACAATCATCAAATGGATCCCGAGAAGCTGTATGTTGCGGAATGTTTTGTCACTCCCGGCATTTTGAAGAATATGAAGAGGGTTATGCCTCGAGCAAGAGGCAGTGCCTTTCGGATTATAAAGCGCACTTCACATGTTACGATTGCGCTTAAGGAAAGAGATTAAGGAGGAGACAAACTATGGGTCAAAAGGTTAATCCGCACGGATTGCGTGTAGGTGTAATAAAAGACTGGGATTCACGGTGGTATGTAAAAAAAGAGAATTTCGGCGACACTTTGGTTTCCGACTACAAGCTCAGAGAGTTTCTCAAGAACAGACTGCAGCAGGCAGGTGTTCCGAGAATAGAGATTGAAAGAGACAATTCTCGTATAAGGATTATCATTCATTGCGCAAAGCCCGGAATTATAATAGGTAAGGGCGGCGTTGAAATTGATAAGCTTAAGAAGGATATTGTGCTGTTTCTCGGACAGCCCGATAATGTTCAGGTGGATGTGAAGGTTGTGGAGGTAAAGCATCCTGACCTTAACGCTCAGCTCGTGGCAGAGAACATCGCATCCCAGCTCGAGAGAAGGATTTCCTTCCGCCGTGCCATGAAGCAATCCATCGGCAGAACGATGAGACTTAACGCAAAAGGAATAAAGGTTGCTGTTTCCGGACGTCTCGGCGGTGCGGAAATTGCAAGAAGCGAGCATTACCATGAGGGTACTATTCCTCTGCATACTCTGAGAGCAGATATTGACTACGGTTTTTTTGAGGCTAACACCACATACGGAAAAATAGGAGTTAAGGTCTGGATATATAAGGGAGAGGTTCTTCCCGAAATGAAGAGAAACACGGTTAACGAAGGAGGCAGAAGATAATGTTAATGCCTAAGAGAGTTAAATACAGGCGTGCTCACCGAGGCCGTATGAAGGGCAAGGCAACGAGAGGCAACAGGATTACAAACGGTTCATTCGGTCTTGTTGCAACCGAACCTGCATGGATTACAAGCAATCAGATAGAGGCAGCTCGTGTAGCAATGACCCGTTATATAAGAAGAGGCGGTCAGGTCTGGATAAAGATTTTTCCCGATAAGCCTGTAACCGAAAAGCCGGCCGAGACCCGAATGGGCTCAGGTAAGGGCAGTCCGGAGTACTGGGTTGCCGTTGTCAAGCCGGGTAGAGTCTTGTTTGAAATGGACGGGATCAGTGAAGAAATGGCGCGGGAAGCAATGCGTCTTGCATCACACAAGCTTCCGGTTAAGTGTAAATTTGCTACCAAGTCCGACCTCGAATAACAGGAGGTAACATTATGAATATAAAAGATATAAAAGAATTGAGTCCTTCTGAGCTTCAGAAGACCTTGAACGAGCAGAAAGAGGAGCTTTTTAACCTTCGTTTTCAGCATTCTATCAATCAGCTCGACAATCCGATGAAGATAGTCGAAACCAAAAAGACTATTGCAAGATTGCTCACTGTGCTCCGCGAGAAGGAACTCGCCGAGAAGGCAAAGGCATAGAAAGGAGTAACCGGATATGGAAAGAGCTATGAGAAAAACAAGAACCGGCAGGGTTGTCAGTGATAAGATGGACAAAACAATTATAGTGGCAATTGAGGACAGTATTCAGCATCCCTTATACAAAAAGACCATAAAAAGAACGGTCAAGTTCAAGGCACACGACGAGAACAACGAATGTGCCGTAGGCGACAAGGTTCTTATTATGGAAACACGCCCGCTTTCCAAGGACAAGAGATGGCGTCTGGTAAAAATAACAGAAAAGGCTAAGTAACAGGAGGTACATTATGATACAGCAACAATCATATATGAAGGTTGCCGATAACACCGGTGCGAAAGAGCTCATGTGCATCCGAGTACTTGGCGGCACAGGAAGACGCTACGGCGGGATTGGTGATGTGGTCGTTTGCTCGGTGAAAAAAGCGGTTCCCGGCGGCGTTGTCAAGAAGGGCGAGGTTGTCAGAGCGGTTATTGTAAGAACGGTTCAGAGAACACGCAGAGCGGACGGTTCGTTTGTGAGATTCGACGACAATGCAGCAGTTATTATAAAAGAGGACAAGAATCCGAGAGGAACCCGTATTTTCGGACCGGTTGCCCGTGAGCTTCGTGAAAAGGATTATATGAAAATACTCTCCTTGGCACCAGAAGTCGTATAGTGGGAGGTAACAGAAATATGAATAATAACAAAAAATTGCATATAAAAACCGGCGATACGGTTGTTATAATTTCCGGAAAGTATGCAGCCGGAAAGGAAAAAACAATCGGCAAGGTCATCGGCGTTTCGCCCAAGGAGGGCAAGGTTATCGTCGAAGGCGCCTGCATGGTTTCTAAGCATGTAAAGCCAAAGAAGCAGGGACAGCCGGGCGGAATTATAAAGGCAGAGAGCGCACTTTATGCAAGTAAGGTTCAGCTATATTGCCCTAAGTGTGAAAAAGGCGTCAGGGTTAAGCATAAAAAGACAGAAAACAACGAGAGAATCAGGGTTTGCGTCCATTGCGACGAGACTCTGTAAAGCGGGGGAGGATGAAATATGTCAAGACTTAAAGAATATTATAAGAGCGAAGTTGCCCCTGCCTTGATGAAGAAGTTCAATTACAAGAGTCCGATGCAGATACCGCGCCTCGAAAAGGTAATAATAAACATCGGAGCAGGAGACGCTAAGGATAACCCAAAGGTAATAGACAGTATTGTAAACGACCTTTCATTAATAACCGGACAGAAGGCAGTTTCGACCACCGCAAAGAAGTCGGTTTCCAACTTTAAGCTTCGTGCCGGTTCAAAGGTTGGCGCAAAGGTTACTCTCAGAGCAGAAGTAATGTATGAGTTTGTTGACAAGTTCTTCAATTTAGCTTTGCCGAGAGTACGGGACTTCAAGGGTATCAGCAATAACTCGTTCGACGGCAGGGGGAACTACTCCTTAGGAATCAAGGAGCAGCTTATTTTCCCCGAAATTGAGTACGATAATGTAGATAAAATAAGAGGCATGGACATAGTGTTTGTAACGTCGGCTCAGAACGATGAAGAAGCAAGAGAGCTTTTAACTCTGCTGGGCGCACCGTTTCAAAGAGTTTAGGGAGGTAAGTACAAATGGCAAAGAAAGCAATGATCTTAAAACAGCAAAAGCAGCCTAAGTATTCTACCCGTGCTTATAACAGGTGTAAGATATGTGGCAGACCTCATGCTTATCTTCGCAAGTACGGTATATGTCGTATTTGTTTCCGGAATCTTGCCCATAAGGGTCAGATACCCGGCGTTAAGAAAGCAAGTTGGTAAGGAGGATACAAAATGCAAATAACTGATGTAGTAGCAGATATGCTCACAAGGATACGCAATGCCAATTCGGCAAAGCATGAAACTGTTGACATTCCTGCTTCCAATTTGAAGAAGGCAATCGCTCAGATACTGGTAGACGAGGGCTATATAAAGGGTTTTACGGTTAAAGAGGACAACAAACAGGGTATAATTACCGTAACCCTCAAGTACGGCGATGGAAAATCAAGAATAATACAGGGACTTCGCAGGGTTTCAAAGCCCGGACTCAGAATTTACGCCGCAAGTCAGGATATACCCAAGGTTATGAACGGATTAGGTGTTGCGATAATATCCACCTCCAAGGGTGTAATGTCGGACAAAAAAGCGCGTAAAGAGAACATCGGCGGCGAAGTACTCGCCTTTGTATGGTAGGGAGGTAGAATAATGTCAAGAATAGGCAAAATGCCCATCACTGTTCCTGCGGGAGTTTCCGTAACAGTGGGAGAGGAAAATCTCGTTACCGTCAAGGGACCCAAAGGAACCCTTTCTCAAATTATACCTAAGGAAATGGCAGTCAGCCTTGAGAACGACACTATAACCGTTAAGCGTCCGACTGACGAAAAGAAGGACAGAGCGCTCCACGGGCTTTCAAGATCACTGATTTTTAACATGGTTTTCGGTGTAACCGAGGGCTACAAGAAGCAGCTCGAGATTAACGGAGTAGGATATAAGGCAGCAAAGCAGGGAAAACAGCTTGTATTAAATTTAGGATATTCCCATAATGTTGTTTTTGACGAACCGGAGGGTATAACCTTCGATGTACCGCAGCCAAACACCGTTATAGTAAGCGGTCCGGATAAGCAGCAGGTAGGACATATTGCTGCGGAAATAAGGAAAAAGAGACCTCCTGAGCCTTATCTCGGCAAGGGTATCAAGTATTCCGATGAGAGAATAAGGCGCAAGACCGGTAAAGCCGGTACTTAATGAGAAAGGAGAGTTTGTTTTATGGTTAATCGTGTTGACAGTAATAAAAGACGACTGAAGCGGCATAAAAGAGTAAGAGCGAAGATAAAAGGTACGGCAGAGAGACCTCGTATGTGTGTATACCGCTCCAGCCAGAATATCTATGTGCAAATTATCGATGATACTGCCGGAAAAACCTTAGTATCGGCCTCCAGCGTTGAGTCCGAATTCGGCAAAGAGGGCGGCAACAAGGCATCCGCCAAAAAGGTAGGAGAGCTTGCGGCAAAGCGAGCCTTGGAAAAGGGTATCACAAATGTGGTGTTCGACAGAGGCGGTTATCTTTATCACGGTCGTGTTATGGAGCTCGCCAACGGTGCCCGTGAAGCCGGACTTAACTTTTAGGAGGAAAATTTGAAGGATAAAACTTTCGAATTTTCGGCACAAGTGCCGAGGAAAGGAATGCTCAAAAACATGAAGATAGATTATACAACCTTGGATTTAAAAGAAAATCTTATCGATACAAAGCGGGTTTGCAAAACCGTAAAGGGCGGTCGAATAGCAAGGTTTTCCGCACTGGTTGTGGTCGGTGACGGAAACGGTCATGTCGGATACGGTCTCGGAAAGGCTGCCGAAGTACCCGAAGCGATCAGAAAAGCGATTGAGGCAGCAAAGAGAAATATAATTAAGGTTTCGCTCAGGGGAACCACTATTCCGCATGAGATTATCGGCGAATACGGAGCGGGAAGAGTGCTTATGAAGCCTGCGGCTCCCGGTACGGGAGTTATTGCGGGCGGAAAAATGCGTGCCGTTCTTGAAATGGCGGGTATTCGTGATATTCGTGCAAAATCCCTTCGTTCGAACAACCCGATAAATGTAGTAAAAGCAACATTCGAGGCGCTCAAGGAGCTTCGCACCGCAGATGAAGTAGCTCGTATTCGCGGTATCAGCGTGGAGGCGGTTACCGGTTCGGAGAATGCGGGAGCAGCCGCAGTCCAGGCAAATAACAGTTAGGAGGAGGAAGCATAATGGCAAAGGTAAAGCTTACTCTTACAAAAAGTCTTATCGGCTGTAAAAAGAACCAGATTCTTACGGCGCATTCGCTTGGTTTAAGAAAGGTAGGCAGCTCCAAGGTTGTAGAAAAGGACGCTCCAACCGAGGGAAAGATTAATGTTATATCCCATCTTATAAGCGTTGAGGAAGCATAGGAATCTCTAAAGAATTTTTGAACAGGAGGACAAAATATGAAGCTTCACGAGCTTTCTCCGGCTACCGGCTCCACAAAAAAGAACTTCCGCAAGGGAAGAGGACCCGGCAGCGGCAACGGTAAGACGGCGGGTAGAGGTCATAAGGGTCAGAACGCACGCTCGGGCGGCGGTGTAAGACCGGGCTTCGAGGGCGGTCAGCTTCCGTTGTACAGGAAACTTCCAAAAAGAGGTTTCAAGAATCATTTTTCGAAAAAGTACGCTATAATAAATGTGTCGGATCTTGAAAGGTTTGACGCCGGCTCGGTTATAGATATAAACACATTAATAGAGAGCGGTATAACCAAGAAGGAGTTCGACGGACTTAAGGTTCTCGGAAACGGGGATATATCCAAAGCATTGACCGTCAAAGCAGCAATTTTTTCTGCATCTGCAAAGGAAAAGATTGAAGCCACGGGCGGAAAGGCAGAGGTGGTATAAATGTGGCAAACATACAGAAACGCATGGAGAATTGATGATCTAAAAAAGAAGATGCTGTTTACCCTTTTTATCATTGTTCTGTTCAGAATCGGTACCGCAATCCCTGTTCCTTTCGTTGACAGCTCGTCAATGCAGGAATGGTTTTCGGGAGAAGGAGTACAGGGTTCGTTGCTCGGATACTTTAATATGCTGTCCGGCGAAGCGTTTTCGAAAGCGACATTGTTTGCCTTGGGTGTAAGCCCTTACATTACCGCGTCCATCGTTATGCAGCTTTTAACAATAGCCATTCCAGCACTCGAAAAGCTGCAGAAAAGCGGACCGGACGGACAGGCGAAGATCTCTAAGATAACCCGTTATGTAACGGTTGCGTTGGCTCTTATCACCTCCTTCGGTTACTACACTACAATGAAAAATACAAGACTGGATAGCGGAGCGAGGATTCTTTCGGATACCGGCTGGTTTTCGATGATAGTAATGCTTGTCGCATATACAGCGGGTGCCTGTGTGGTAATGTGGATTGGTGAAAAGATAGACGAAAAGGGCATAGGAAACGGTATTTCAATAATACTGTTTGCCAACATTACTGCAGGACTGGCATTTAAGCTGATATTGTTCTATGAATATCTCGGAAGAGAAACAGTATTTGCTATAGCGGCCTTGCTTATGATGATAGGAATTATTACTCTTATCGTTTTCATATCAAAATCAGAGAGAAGACTTCCTGTCCAGTATGCAAAAAGACAGGTCGGAAGAAAAATGTATGGTGGAATGAACACAAACCTGCCCATTAAGGTTTTGATGAGCGGTGTTATGCCCATTATCTTTGCAAATGCGATTTCCAGCTTACCCAGCACTCTCGCATTGCTTGTTCCTAACTGGGAACCCTTTATTACAAAGTATTTCTCCCCGCAGAGACCGGACTGGGGCTGGATATATGTAACAATCGATTTTCTTCTCATACTTGCTTTCGCATTCTTCTATATCAGCATTTCCTTTAACCCCGTTGAGGTTGCGAATAATCTGAAGAAGAACGGCGGTACCATTCTCGGATACAGACCGGGTAAGCCGACTGCCGATTACATCAGGAAGGTTCTTAACAGAATAACCCTTTTGGGTGCTTTCTTCCTGGCGTTTATGTCGGTGTTCCCGATTCTGATGTCCTGGACGGGAAGCGACAGCTTCAGATCCCTGATTTTCGGAGGAACATCCCTGATAATTATTGTGGGCGTTGCTCTCGAAACCACCCGTGATATAGAGAGCGAGATTACAATGCGCCACTACAAGGGATTCCTTGAATAAGATTCGGAGGTTAAATCCTCCGGTTAAGGAATTGTACTTAACCGCACAATTTCCAAGCATATTAAAGGAATGATTGATATTATGAATATTATACTGTTCGGTCCTCCCGGTGCCGGTAAGGGTACCCAAGCGGAGATAATAAGCAACCTGCTTAAAATACCCACTATTTCAACCGGAAATATAATCCGTGAAGCAATAAAAAACGGAACGGAGATGGGTAAGGCAGCCAAAAGTGCAATCGAGTCGGGTGCATTGGTTTCCGATGAAATTGTTATAGGAATCATCAGGGAGCGGCTGAGTCAGCCGGATTGCAAAAACGGTTTTATACTTGACGGTTTTCCGAGAACGATTCCTCAGGCTCAGGCATTGGACGCTTTGGAGGTTAAGATAGATGCGGTACTCTCAATTGAGGTTCCGGACGAGACTATAGTAACCCGTATGAGCGGAAGGAGAACCTGTCCTGCCTGTGGTGCGACTTATCATATTGAGTATAATCCCACCGAGGATAACAAGACCTGCGACAAATGCGGAGCAGAGCTTACCGTAAGGAAGGATGATAAGCCGGAGGTTGTAAAAAACAGACTGGAGACTTATCACTGCGAAACAGCTCCGCTCAAGGATTATTATTCTAAAAAGGGACTTGTGAAAACAGTCATCGGACAGGATAAGCTTGAGGATACGACTCGTCTTACCAAAGCGGCACTGGGTCTTGACTAGCTATGATAACTATAAAAAGCCATGCCGAAATTGAGCTGATGAGAGCTGCGGGCAGAATCGCCGCCAAGGCTCGCGAGGTTGCAGGAGCCTGTGTAAAGGAGGGGGCAACCACCCGCTCTATAGACACCAAGGTAAAGGAGTGCATCCTTGCACACGGTGCAAAGCCCTCCTTTCTGGGCTACGGAGGTTTTCCTGCCAGTGCATGCATCAGTGTTAACGACGAGGTTATACACGGTATTCCGTCCGACAGAGTTTTACAAGAAGGTGATATTGTAAAGGTGGATGTCGGTGCCTTCTTCAATGGATTTCACGGGGATTGTGCCGCAACCTTTGCGGTCGGAGCTATCAGTGATGAAGCAAAGAGACTTATCGAGGTTACCGAGCGTTGCTTCTATGAGGGTATTGCCGCAATCAGTGAAAACGGAAGAATCGGAGACGTTTCAAACGCCGTTTATGAATATGCAACCAAAAACGGTTTCGGGGTAGTTCGTGAATTCATCGGACACGGAGTGGGCAAGAATCTACACGAGGGACCGGATATACCCAACTTCGGTGAAGCTGGACGAGGACCCAGAATTCAGAACGGAATGACCCTTGCGGTTGAGCCCATGATAACCGTCGGAAGTGAGCAGGTAAGGATACTTGAAAACAAATGGACTGTCGTAACCTGTGACGGAGGGCTTTCGGCTCACTATGAAAATACGGTGGCCGTCACCGAAAATGGTGTCCTGATACTGACCGACCCAACCTGATCAGGGAATGGATTAACTGTTTATGGATAATTATTTAGGTACAATGGTTTTTTCTCTTGCGGGCAGAGATAAGGGAAGAATTGCGGCTGTCGTCGAGGTTGTCGATGAGAATTATATTCTGATAGCCGACGGAAGAACCCGAAAGACCGAAGCCCCCAAGAAGAAGAAGCTTAAGCATATAGAAAAGGTTTCGGGTGTTGATTCGCTTCTTTTAAGGCTTCCAGGAGATAGGCTTACCAACAGGTTTATCAGAGAGCGCATAAATGAGATTGAGAATGCGCTGAGGAGCTGTTGTGCGGATAACGCAAAGACACCCTGCGACACGGTTTAATTGTTCAGAGGAGGGAATTGTTCTGGCTAAAGATGATGTTATTGAATTTGAAGGCGAAGTTATAGAGGTACTGCCAAACACGGTCTTCAAGGTTCGTTTATCCAACGGGCATGTTGTTACTGCGCACATTTCGGGTAAAATGCGTATGCATTATATCAGAATACTTCCGGGCGATAAGGTCACGGTTGAGGTTTCTGTTTACGATTTGAGTCAGGGCAGGATAACATACCGCTCAAAATAGGGTTCCGTTGTTTTTTTGGAATTCAAAGAATCGTTATTGGAGGTAAAATAATGAAAGTAAAACCTTCCGTTAAAAAAATTTGCGAGAAGTGCAAGATTATCAAACGCAAGGGCAAGGTAATGGTCATTTGCGAAAATCCTAAGCATAAGCAAAAACAAGGATAGGAGAGAGGTGTAAATATGGCTCGTATTTCCGGTGTTGATATTCCCAACTCCAAGCGTGTTGAGATAGGTCTTTGCTATATATATGGCATAGGAAGAAGCCGCTCAAACGAAATATTGAAAAGGACAGGTGTAAATCCCGACACTCGTGTAAAGGATTTAACCGAGGACGATATAGCAAAGCTTCGTGATGCTATTGAGAACAACTATATTGTCGAAGGTGATTTGCGGCGTGAGGTTGCTCTCAACATAAAGAGAATGGTTGAGATAGATTGCTACCGCGGCGTAAGGCACAGAAAAGGTCTGCCCGTAAGAGGACAGAGAACCAAAACAAACGCCAGAACCCGAAAAGGTCCGGTTAAAACCATTGCTAATAAGAAGAAGTAAAGGAGGGAATAGCACCATATGGCAAAAGCACAGAAGAAAACAATTACAAAAAGAAGGCGTGAGCGCAAGAATATAGAGCGGGGCGCGGCACATATCCGTTCCAGCTTCAACAATACCATTGTTACCATTACGGATGTTAAGGGTAATGCGATTTCATGGGCTTCGGCAGGAGAGCTCGGTTACAGAGGCTCCCGTAAATCCACTCCCTATGCGGCTCAGATGGCATCCGAGGCAGCGGCTAAGGCAGCTATGGATCATGGTCTTAAATCGGTGGAGGTATATGTCAAGGGTCCCGGACAAGGCAGAGAAGCGGCAATCAGAGCCTTACAGGTAGCCGGTCTCGAAATCAGTATGATTAAGGACGTAACACCCATTCCTCACAACGGTTGCAGACCGCCAAAGAGAAGGCGTGTTTAGTTCTATTATGAATGGAGGTCATTAAATGGCAAGATATACAGGTGCAGTATGCAGACAGTGCCGCAGAGAAGGCACAAAGCTTTTCCTGAAGGGCGAGAGATGCTATTCGGACAAATGCTCGGTCGCTCGCAGAAGTCAGGCTCCCGGACAGCACGGTGCCGGCTCCGGTAGGAGAAGAGTTAAGGAGTATGGACTTCAGCTCCGCGAGAAGCAAAAGGCCAAGAGGTACTATGGCATTCTGGAAAAGCAGTTTAAGAACTACTTTATCAAGGCGGACAGAAAAGGCGGTCAGACAGGTGAAAACCTGCTTACGATGATTGAAAGGCGTCTTGATAATGTCGTTTATCGCATGGGTATGGCGGAGAGCCGTAAAGAGGCTCGTCAGCTCGTCAGACACGGTCATTTCAGAGTAAACGGTAAAAAGGTTAACATTCCGTCCTATATTGTAAGTAAGGACGATGTTATCACGCTCAAGGAGAGCAGCCGCAAATCCCCTAAGATTAAAGTGCTTATCGAGAATATCACCGCAAGGACGGTACCGGGCTGGATGAGTGTTGATAAGGAAAGCATCACCGCTACAATAACGGCTCTTCCCACAAGAGAGGATGTCGATTTCCCGTTCGAGGAGCATTTAATCGTAGAGCTTTACTCGAAATAATCAGCTCTTATTATAATTTTATATAGAGCCGACCGACCAAAAGGAGGTTAATTTAATGATCGAAATAGAGAGACCGAGCATAGTTACCGCTGAGCTTAGCGAGGACGGCAATCACGGAACCTTTATCATTGAACCCCTTGAGCGTGGTTACGGTATAACGCTTGGAAACTCACTTAGGAGAGTACTTTTAAGCTCACTTCCGGGTGTTGCCGCAACGAGCATTAAGATTGATGGCGTATTGCATGAGATATCGACTGTTCCCGGCGTAAAGGAAGATGTGCCGGAGATTGTGCTTAATGTTAAAGGCATTGTAGCAAAGCTTTTCGGACAGGGTCCCAAGACCTGCGTTATCGATGTACGCGGGGGAGAGGTTACCGCAGGCGACATACAGGTTGATTCGGATATTGAGATTTTAAACCCCGATCATTATATCGCCACCGTTGAAGAGGGTAATCCCTTCTTTATGGAGATAACCTTTGATAACGGGCGAGGTTATGTTGCCGCAGAGAAGAATAAGCAGGCTGCGGAAAACCCGATTATCGGTATTATTTACACAGACTCTATTTTTACTCCGGTATATAAGGTAAATTATGCGGTGTCTAATACCCGTGTAGGGAATATAACCGACTATGACAAGCTAACACTCGAGGTATCCACCAACGGAACAATAAACGCCAAGGAGGCAATTTCGCTTGCCGCAAGGATTTTGAGCGAGCATATAAACCTTTTCATCGAGCTTTCCGCCGAAACCATCAACACAGAAATTATGGTTGATCGGGAGGAAACAATAAAGGAAAAGGTTCTTGAGATGACCATCGAGGAGCTGGATATGTCGGTAAGAAGCTTCAACTGCTTAAAGCGTGCGGGCATAGATACGGTTGAGGATCTTATAAACCGTACCGAGGAGGATATGATTAAGGTTAGAAACCTCGGTAAAAAGTCGCTTGAGGAGGTTATCCAGAAGCTGCAGTCTCTGGGACTTTCCTTAAGAAAATCAGATGACTGACAAGCAATTAGCGGTGACGGTTATTTGACTTTGCAGTTTTACTGCATTTGTTAGAAAACTTTAACAAAGGAGGCAAAGAAAATGCCTGGAACGAGAAAATTAGGCAGGCGCACGGACCATAGATTATCAATGCTCAAGGGTATGGTTACATTCATTTTAGAAAAGGGACAGATAGAGACCACCTATGCACGTGCTAAGGAAGTCAGTGCGCTTACAGATAAAATGATTACATTGGGCAAAGCAAACACGCTTGCAGCCAAAAGACAGGCGATGTCATTCCTAAAAAAGGAAGGTGTTGTTTCAAAGCTGTTTAATGTGATAGCACCCATTTACGACGAGCGTAACGGTGGCT
>CAZGJQ010000001.1:0-63537 GCA_964525815.1 uncultured Oscillospiraceae bacterium | reverse complement strand
CAAAACGGCAATTAGCCTTTCGGCTTCCTCAGCTTCAGCTTTGTACCTTGCTTTGAGGGTTACATATTCTTGCTCGGTCATAAGCTGTTCCACATAGTTCTGATACAGGCTGTCATAGAGAGAATGGGTACGCTTTAGAGTACGCCTTGCCATTTCCAACTTTGCTGTGGAATCGGAACGCTGACGGCGGTAGTCCGGTTGTGCGTTCAGCTTCTTCACCACCGCTTCCATATCCGCAGCTATATCTATCTGTGACTGTATGGCCGTAAAGAGCACCTCATTCAGTTCATCCTCACGGATGCTCACAAAGGAGCAGCGGGCAGGGTCATCAGCATGACTGGGGCAGATATAGGTGTACCACAGCTTTTTCTCGTGGCTTACATTCTTGTATCGAACCATCGGTCTTTGGCAGTTCGGACACCATACAAGCCCTTGCAGAATATTCTCAGTGTGTTCCAGATGTGAGAACTTTCCAAGGCGGTCGTTGTATTCCCTCTTTTTTTGATATGCAATTTTCTGAACCGTCTCAAAGGTTTCTTCATCAATAATCGGTTCGTGGGTATTTCGGACGATAATCCAGTCGGCTTCGTCCACATAGGTCTGTCGTTTACCCTCATAAAAGGACTGCCTTTTGCGCCCTTGAACCATGTGACCTATGTAAACCGGATGTGCTAAAATGCTCTTGATAATCTGCGTATGCCACAGCACACCCTTGTATTTCTCTGTCTTGACCTCGCCTGTTTCGTAGAGATATGCCGAGGGGGAAAGAATACCGGCATCGTTGAGCCGCCTGCCTATCCGCACCACGCTGATACCCTCATAACGTAAGCGGAATATCTGCTGTACGACGGGAGCTGTTTCCTCGTTAATAACAAGGTGGTGCTTATTGTCGGGGTCTTTGCTGTATCCATACGGTGCCCACGCTCCGATGAACTCACCGTTCTGTTGCTTGACATGGAGAGCAGATGCAGATTTTTTAGAAATATCTTTGCTATAAACCTCGTTGATAAGGTTTTTGAGAGGCACGATATAGCCATCCTGCGTCCGTTCTGCCGTCAGCGTATCGAAATTGTCATTGACGGCGATGAAGCGAACGCCGAGAAACGGAAAGATACGCTCCAGGTAATTGCCGGTTTCTTTATAGTTGCGACCGAAACGGGATAGGTCTTTCACTACGATGCAATCAATACGACCTCTGCGGACCTCATCCATCATTTTCTCAAACTGAGGGCGGTCAAAGTCCGTGCCGGTTCGCCCGTTGTCACAGAACAGAGAAACAAGCTCCATCGTTTCCTTGCTTTCAATAAAAGAGGTCAGCAGAGCCTTTTGTCCCTCAATAGTATCTGTACCTGGCTTTCCGCTGTCTTCTACGGACAAGCGAACATAGGCGGCTGTTTTGTATATTCTCTTTTCCGGTGCGGGAGTCGCCACCTCCTGCACAAGCGGATTTGTCTTTCGTTTTGTCCTTGCCATTTATACTACCTCCCGCAGCCTTGCACTCCTAAGAATGTCAATCTGCCAAGCAAACTCATCCTGCCAGCGATAAATGATTTCCAGCACATCATCGCTGTGTATCAAGATTTTATCTATCAGTGCAACCACCACGGCACGGTCAAGAGCCGTCAATCCTTGCCGTTTGATGAACTCATCCGTCCACGCATTTTCCGTACCATGATTTTGAATATCGGTAAGGCTTTCTCTGAGAGCGTCCATCTGCTTTTCAGTTTCATCGGCACGGATGGCAAAGCTTTGTTTTAGCCGTGCATATTCCTCACGGTCGATAATACCGTCCGTAAGGTTTTCATACAGCGACATCAGCAGTTTTTGGAGTTTCTCATATTCCTCGTGCTTTTTGTCAAGCTGCCTTTGAACCTTTTGAGCCTGTGCGGTACGAAGCGGAGCTGTGTCTGTAATCTCTATCAGCTCGCTCATATCCACTACCTCACGGATGTGCTGTTTCAAGCTGTCCAGCACGATTCCCTCAAGGACTGTATCTCTCATTCGATGGGGAGAGCAGTTTTTGTCCTGCTTATGGGCAGAGCAAACATAATAAATATATTTCCTGCCGCCTGCGGGAACGGTTTTACGAACCATACTGGCACCGCAATCGCCACAGAACACCATACCGCTGAATAACTGAACCGCTTCGTCATCCGGACTGCGGCGGGTATCCAGTTTCAATATCTTTTGAACGCTGTTAAAGTCAATTTTTGTAATGATGGCTTCGTGACTGTCCTCTATGACAATCCACTCGCTTTCATCCTTGGTAATGCGTTTATGAACCTTATAGCTTGGTGTGGTTTCCTTGCCTTGCACGAGAACGCCGGTATAAATCGGGTTTTTTAGAATACGAATCACCGTACCTGCAGACCATAAGGCTTTGGTGTTGGTCTTAAAAGAAGTGGTGAACTTCATCCCAAGGGAGCGTTTGTATTCCATCGGAGAGAGGACACCCAGCTTATTAAGGGTATCGGCTATATCCTGTGGGCTGACACCCTCCAATTTCCATTTGAAGATGTCACGAACAATATCGGCAGCGTACTCATCAACGACCAGCTTGTTTTTGTTTTGTTCATCTTTAAGATAGCCAAAGGTGGCAAAGGAGCCGAGGAACTGGCCGTTCTTTCGCTTGATTTCAAGCTGAGAGCGAATCTTCACCGATATATCACGGCAATAGGCTTCGTTGATAAGGTTTTTGATCGGAATAATTAAGTCATCGGAGGCTTTCTTGTCTCCGAGGCTGTCATAATGGTCATTGACAGCAATGAAGCGGACACCGAGGAATGGGAATATCTTTTCGATATACTCACCGGCATCCAGATAGTTACGACCGAAGCGGCTGAGGTCTTTGACGATAATGCAGTCCGTTCGTCCTGCTTTAACATCCTCAATCATTTTCTGAAAACTCGGTCTTTCAAAGGTTGAACCGGAAAAACCATCGTCAACCCTTACCGCATACTCCCTGAGTTCGGGGCGTTGCGATATGTAGTCCCGGAGCAGCTCACGCTGTCCGGTAATGCTGTTGGACTCCTCCTTATCGCCATCGTCACGGGACAGACGGAGATAGAGTGTGGCATTCCAAATCTTTTTCTGCGTATTTAGCATGATTGTACACTCCTTATCTCAGTAATGGCAAAACCACCGAGCTTGGAGCGTCGTTTTAGTCCTGCCTGTATTTTACTTATTCCGTCCCATGCTGTCGAGGATGTCAGCACTTCGAGCGAATGTACCCGGCAAGTCGTTCCTCCAAGGATACCTCTGTATCGGAGAAGCCGACCTTTACCACATATTTGCCGTGCTTGTAGCAATATGGATTTCCAATCTGGCGGATAAAATCAACGGCACGCTCCCGTTTGGGAAGTGCCGTATTTACCTTAACATCACGGATGTCCACCAGCTCATCACGGTTGATATCTTTAAGGTCAATATTCTTCATGTAGGTAATCATCGAATCCTGCATACAGCCCTCCTTTCGAGCCAGCTACATCTCTATGCGATTTTTTGATTCTTAATGTGTATAACTTAAATGGGGCAATCCCTAAAAGACTGTCCCAAATTCAGGCTGACCATAATCGCCTTATCAATATTGTTCATTTGCTCATCAGAGACTTTTCCGAGATATTTCATCACCCTTGTTTTATCAATGGTGATAATCTGCTCTGTAAGTACCACGGAGGGGCTTGTAAGGTTAGGTACTCCCTCAAGTACAGAATGAGTGGGTTGGTTTGCTTTCTTCCAAAAGCGAGATGTAATCGGAACGACGATTAGAGTAGGTCCGTAATGATTTCCTACATTATTTTGGATAGCTAATACCGGGCGGCAACCGCCTTGCTCCGAGCCAATATTTGTGCCGAGGTCAACAAGGTAAATGTCACCACGACGATAATTCCAGTTATCTTTCATACGGTAGGTTCCTTTCTACATTCCATAGCGGGTATGTCAAAGCGACTACAGCAATGCCATAGTCGCCACATGGATATATCAAAATTTCAACGGTAGGGTCTTCTTCTTACTGTTGCCGTTGTAAATGCGTAGTACCTGGTACAGATACTTTTTGTATCCCGCAAGGTTGATGCCGGTCGCTCGCCCCTCACGATAAATGGTAAGCGGATCAACATAGCGGAGCTGGGTCACAAGGCGATGGGAACAGTATTCGTCATGGTAGAGGTCAACAAAACGGGTCACACCGATAACATTTTCCGAACGGAAGGAATCTGGTTCGCCATTCCAAGTCGTTTTCAAGATGAGCATAGCTTCCTTGTAGCGTTCCTCACCGATGCTGTTGTAGGCATCATAGGCGGTCTTTATGCAGCCGATACGGTTCAGTCCACGCTCCTGGTCGTAATCCAAACAGATGCCGATGTTATTGTTGGCTTCCATAAAAGCAATGGCAATAGGGTCGCCGCCGAAAATCAAAGCACGGATGCGAGCACCGGCGGAAAGCGAAGCCGAAATTCCGGTCTGCTGTGCGAACAGCATAGCCTCGTCCTTCTCGGTCATGTCAAAGTATACCTTGCACTTAAATTGGAGGTCGTTGCCCCCATTGCGAAGCTTACGGGCAGCGATGGTGTGCTGACCGTCAAAAACGAAATATCTTCCGTCACGATAGCTGACCTTGGGTTCGTTGGCGATGCGCTCATCAAAATCCTCGGCAATTTTGAGAGCACGCCGGGCGTTGAATTTACGCTGATATGTCCCTCTCGGCACTTCAATTTGAGCACTGGAAAGCATGATTTCCTTGAACATAAACTTCTTTGTCTTCATTTTGGTATTTCTCCTATAAGTATTTTTTGTAAGTAATTAAGTCCTGTATGGGCTAACTGATGAATTTGAGACCGATACTTCTCGTCAGAAAAGTAATCTCGGTTATTGGAAAGACACATTGTCCAGCGAAACATCAAGGAATCCAAAGAATCCTCCAATTCATAGAGCATATCTTCCACCGTACCCTTACCACGGGTGGTCAGCATATCTACGGATGCTTGTTCCACTTTGGTCAATGGCTTTCCGATAGGTTTGGACGGTGGTTTCTTTTTGTCATCTGGCGGTTTTCGTATTTCCTCGATGATTGCCGGTCTGTCTTCAGGGTCTGCTCTTGCAAGAGCATGAATCTCTTTCTCTGTAGCTCTTATGCTGCCGTTTAGAAATTCAGCTCGGATACCGGGTTCGATTTCATCGGCAATATCTACTGCCTTTGAATAGGCTTCTGCACGAAGCACGGAGTTTTTACTGATGCTATTTTCTTTTGCGATACGGTCACAGGTCTTTTCGGTCGAGTGAAAGTTCCCAATCTGGGAACTTTCACTTTTGGCTTGAATGTACTGATTGTTTGTACCTTGCCTTTGCTTTTCAACCTCATATTGCTTTCCAATCAGATACTTCTTCTGATTAAGAGTAAGATTTCTGCGACCGAGCTGATTTTTACAAATCCAGGCAATCGCTTCGTATCGGTCAATAAAGGCTTTCTCACAAGTGGTAAACTGAATGAGGGGGTGCTTGCTCACAATGCGGTAGCGGTTGTGCCCGTCCACGATAACACCATTCCAAGTGATAATTGGGCTAATCACCAATCCGTCAGCGAGAATATTACTTTCAAGCTGCTGAAATTCTTCGGCTGTAAGAGGCGGTATCTTGTCCTCAAATTCTGGGTCAATTTTAAGTTCCATAAAGCCTCCTTTGTCTTTTATGTACAGGAGCGAACCACCTTAGCGGCTCACTCCTCGAATGTTTGCTTATTACCGTATTTATCTCCGCCCCCGGTAGTGGGATTCATCAGACGACGGCTTGCGAGACCGTTCCATAGGAATCTAACCTCCCCGTCTTCTTTGTGACCGGGCTGCGAATTACAGAAGTATCATTAACCCTGTGTCCGTCGTCGCCGGTTCGGGAGCAATCCGAATCTCGCAGGTTGTGGTGAATTGTCGCTCGCCTATGAAATAGGGTCGTGGCGTTCACCCTGCCGTAGCTCGTGGTACACAGGAATGTATCTGATGAGTGAATATTCAGTTGTCAAGGAGCCGTTGCACGAACTCGTTTTAAGTAACTTCATTCGGTGCGGTGAAGGACACATGATTTTGTTCCTTCACCTATCGCCGTTTTGGGGGCGTTTTAGCAACCCATTTTTATGGTTTCAGCGAAAATCTTTTTAATTTTTTTATTGCGAGACGAATTGACTTAGATACCGCCTGGTGGCTTGACCCCTCCAATTCGCCAATTTCATAGGTGTCCAGACCATCAACGCAATACATCCAAAGTCTGCGGAATTGTATGTCCGTGAGCTTGTCCTTCATTTGAATGACGAGTTCTTTTTCTTTGCGGCGTTTCTCAGCTTGTTCTTGGCGACGAATCATAGCAACATCGTCTGCAGGGACGGCAAGAGCTGCTTCGGACAAATCATCCATAGACAAAGTGTGATTGGATTCTCTGTGTTCAAGGTTTTCTTCCTCGTGGAAGTTTTCATCAGACCACTCTTTGAAAGCGAGAAAATCGGCTTCGCTCGGAAAGTCGTCACAAGTGACACGAACCTGCTTCCCATCCGCAGTCGGGTACACGACGGCATCCGGGTATTTCTTGTTAAGGGCATAAATGCTTGTTTTGTTAAATCTGTTTGACATATTGGTTCCTCCGTTTTTTTGAAATTTGATTTTTGGTGAAGTCAAATTCCAAAGCGGAGGACCACGACAACGCCGTACTGTACGGCAAAATTGGGTATATAACATAAAGACCTTTCCGCTGATGGGAACAGCAGAAAGGTCAAAAAAAGAGCCGCATGAGGGTGGTCACAATTCCCGTGCCGATAAAATAGAAATACTTGCGTACTTCTATCTCATGCGGCTTTTGGGATGACTACACCTTTCAGGCGGCTCCACAGCTCAGCTATGAACTATATTTAGTTTTTTCTTAACTACTTGTGTAAATAGTGGCGAAGTCTTCTCATGCTAAGCACATTGAAGACAGTAACACAACCGCATTTTTTGCACTTCGCCTCCACATGACCTCTTGTGTCTTCATAGACGGTAATCGCATTGTGGCAGCAATACGGGCACTTGATATTTCGCTGTTTTTGTGAGGCTATTGCCGTCCTTGCCCGTATTATTTTCAGTTGCATTTCTTGTGATGGTTCTTGAACTCTGATATTCTTTCTCATGCCCACACCTCCCAAGGCTCTTTATATTCCGAATATGGTCGGTCTTCCAGATAATCGAGGTGCCGGAGACGAATCAAAAGAGCAGCTTTAGATACTCCAAAAGTGCCGCACATCATTTCGACCGCCATACGGTCATGCTGGAGAAGCCAGCCATTATAGTTTTGAATAATCCTGTCTGGTGCAAATCGCCACATAGCAAGGTCTATTTCCTTCTGCGGCATCAGTATAGCGGCTCCCAAAGCATTTGCCTGCCATTCATTCCAATCCTCGTTGGATTTCAAATCTCTCAAGGAATATGTACGGCGTTCGGTATATAGCTTGCAACACGCTGCCTTCTGCTCGTCCGATTCCAGTTGGAAAAGAAGCTGATGAGCACATTCATGGGCAAGGGTGAACCTACGCTTGCCACAGAGTTTTCTGATATTGCCGGGAGCGATAAAACTGCTATCCAAAAGAACCTGATTCTTTTTTAATGGAATTATTCTTTCAATTCCGTTTTCTTCGATTGAGTATTCCGTATCCTCATAAGCCGTCAACCCACAAAAGCTGCCATCCGTGGAGAGATTTTCAAATGATACACTCAGGTGAAGATATTCTTTTGCAAACTGGTCAATAGGGGTCACTTGCGGCATCCTTTTTCCTTCATTCGTTTCCTGTCCGAAGAAAAACAAGTTGAAGTCCTTTGTGACCGCTGCTGCAATTTCTTCAATTTTTGCGTGAGATAAAATCATTGGCAATCCTCCTTTGCTTCTACGAACCATTTATTACCCTCATGGAATAGAAACGACTCCCTTCCTCTAATCATAACGGTATATCTTATTCCGCCGCCGCCGACCTTTTTAGAGGCGGCACGACATTTGAATAAAACCTGGTCGATTTGGAATACAAGCCCGTCCTTCCACCTGATAAGCCGTGGATGAAGGCCACCCTCCTCATCAATATCGACATTAACCGAAACATAAGCCTTGCGGCATCGTGTGTTTAGCATAAAAACCCTCCGTTCACAAAAAAGTTAAAAATCTGCACGAACAATATTTCGTGTTTTTGTTGACACTCTTAATTTCGTGTGGTATGATAATTTAACGAACATTATTGCGTGTTCGTGAGTACATTTTAGCACGAACATAATTTCGCGTCAATAGAATGTTGTGAAAAAGTGTTCGTGTTCGCAAAAATTAAAGAAAGAGGTGCCTTATGATTTTCAAAGACCGATTGAAAGCAAAGAGAGGCGAAGCAAATATCACGCAGGCGGAACTGGCCAAATTGGCTGGCGTCTCAACCCGCACAATTCAAAATTACGAACTCGGTTCCCGCAGACCTTATCAAATTGAGGTTGTTCAGAGGATTGCAGACGCACTGGGTACGACAACCGAGTATCTTTTGGGCAGCAGCGGCATGATGGTTGCTGACGCTCACGAAAAAGGCGGTTCCAAGGCTGCCCGGGATATAGACGAGCTTGTTAGTGAAGTGACCGGAATGTTTGCCGGTGGTTCGCTGAGTGAGGAAGCTATCGAGGGAGCAATGAAGGCGCTGAACGATGCTTACTGGATTGCAAAGGAAAAGAACAAAAAATACACACCGAAAAAGTATCGAAAAGCAACTGAAACAGAATAAGTCCGCTTTTTGGTACGAAAAGGATGATAAAGTATTCCACGATGGGAGGTGGGATTATTAACGCTGAAAGTCTATCCAAAGTTGGCAGTTCTCTTGTCAAACGCTGCGGCACAAGAGACCCATTCCGTATTGCTGACGAGCTTGGAATCGAGGTTCTGTTCTGTGAAGACATTGGACCGTTAAAAGGAATGTACAAGGTAATTAAGAGAAACCGCTTTATCTTTATTAACCAAGATTTAAGTGAGAGGATGCAGCGTATTGTCTGTGCCCATGAGATTGGTCACGACCAATTACACCGCCACCTTGCAAAAGGCAAAGCCATCAAGGAGTTCATGCTATACGATATGACAACTAAACCGGAATACGAAGCAAATATTGTGGCTTCTGAAATCCTGCTGGATACCGATGAAATCCTTGAGTATATATATCATTACGATTACACATCAGAGCAAATTTCAAGGGCTATGAATACCGATATTAACCTTGTTGCTTTGAAGATTGCCCATCTTGCTGAAACCGGCTATAACCTTCGCAGGATAGAGCATAGAAGTGATTTTTTGAAATGAGGAACATTGTACCGTTTACCACTTCTGGCGGTAGCGCTATGGGAAAGACAAACGAAAAACTTGCCCCAAGCTGCCCGAACGCTAAATTGGTTGACGGCAAAGTTTTTAAGAGCAATGTAAGTAAAGCGGAGTTAAACGAGTGGGCTGCGAGCCTTTGCGTTTAATCCAACAAACAAGAATTTGTAGAATATTGTTTGATTGAACAAAGGAGGCAAGTAATGTTTATGCCCGAAGATGATTTAACTCACTCTAAACTATCGTTCCTAAAAGAATTGGAGGAATATTCATTTGATAGCAAAATGATGATGTGTCAACGGTTTGCATCAAGGATAATGAGTAGTTCTGAAGTCGATATGAAACTAGCATTTAATCAGAATATAATGCCCTGGGAATTAGAAACATTTGCGGCTTTTTCTGTGATTTATGATAATGATAGTGTTGACCAGCAAATAGATTCAGAAATTTTTTCAAAAATCATAACAAAAATTCGTAATTATTGGCATCCTGAGTTGACACTTGCAGAAACAAACGGAACATATGCCGATACGTTTATGATGATTTCTGCTCTACAACAACATCCCGTACAGGGCGTATTTTTACAGAAATTATTTCGTTATAATTATTTCTTTGGTTTTTCTAATTCTAACATTGATATGAAGTCGGAATTTTACCAAAAGTTTCAGGCTTCATATGTCGATTTTATGATATTTGCTTATATAGTATTTGTATATTGTAGCCATGAAGCACATAAGCAAGGAGATGCTAAAGAATGTCAGAGGTTATTGGCAAAGGCGTTTCAAATAGATAACGTCTTTCAGAAGTTGTGCATCGAAAAGGATAAGTACAAGAAGGAATTGACAACACTATATAAGGACAATGTATTAGATTATTATTACGGATTAAAAATACAATATGTTTATCCATTAGTTTCGGATTCCAAATTCACATATATTCCATCTCCTTATTTGGTAATAAATGCAGTTACGGAATCATTGTTAAATAGACTCACATCAGGAAACGATATGTTGCGAAAAAAGTTTGGAAAAGATGTAATTGAAAGGTATCTGTTCGATATATACAAAGAAATTCCAAGCGTTACATGGATTAGTCCTGAAATTATTTATACGATTGGCAGAAATGAATTTCGGACGCCGGATGTTATAGTGTCTGAAGGAGATTATTGTACTTTCTATGATACTAAAGCATTATCGCCAAGTTTGAAAATACGACAGTTTAACCAAGAAGAAATTGAACGAGAAATTAAAATATATGCAGATGCAATACTTCAGGTCTATCAACAAATAATAAATTTTTCAGATAATCATTTTAATTTAGATAAGGGCTATGACCAAAAGAATTTATTTGGTGTAGCCGTTGTATTAGAAGATGCTGTGGTTCCAAAAAACAAAGTATATGATAAAGTATTTGAAATGCGAATTAAAAAAGTTGGCGACATCACGCAAGAGGAAAAACAGTATATACATAGCCATGTCAAAATTGTTCCATTAAAGGAAATCGAGCTTATGGTTTTGCAGAACATGAGTTTTTTATCATGCTTACAAGAGCAAGAGAAAAATCCCGAAAAATGGAATGACCTTACTTTTGCTACGCCCAATACTGAACATGGTCTACTTCCGATGTACCATCAGTTTGTTTTGCAAATAAAAAAAGCTGTAACAGATTATTTAAAGAATTAACCAATTGTGTATAGTTAGTTTCAGCTTGCATAGCTGATGTTATTCGAGAGGAGTGACCGAGGCATGAAACAAAGAACCTATATCGCCATTGACCTCAAATCGTTCTATGCTTCGGTTGAGTGCAGAGAACGAGGTCTTGACCCAATGGACACCAACCTTGTCGTTGCAGACGAAAGCCGCACGGACAAGACTATCTGCCTGGCGGTTACACCCTCACTCAAGTCCTATGGAATCTCTGGACGAGGACGATTGTTTGAGGTTAAACAAAGAATTAAGGAAGCCAATATAGGGCGACGGCACGATGCTCCTGGGCGAAGACAAGATGGTTCGTCCCACTTATATTCAGAACTACAAGCAAATCCAGAACTTGCAATAGACTTTATAATTGCCCCTCCGAGAATGGCGCACTACATGGAATATAGCACCCGCATCTATAGTGTCTATATGAAATATGTCGCACCGGAGGACATTGTGGTGTATTCCATCGACGAAGTGTTTATGGATGTCACCGACTACTTGAATACATATAAGCTGTCTCCGCACGACCTTGCCATGAAGATTATTTTGGATGTAGTGGAGACAACCGGAATTACAGCGACCGCAGGAATTGGAACAAATCTGTTCCTCTGTAAGGTCGCTATGGACATTGTTGCAAAGCATATCCCCGCCGACGAAAACGGTGTCCGTGTTGCAGAGCTTGACGAAATGACCTTTAGAAAAACGCTATGGAAGCACCAACCTTTGACCGACTTTTGGCGAGTTGGCAGAGGGTATGCTAAGAAGCTCGAAGAAAATGGAATGTTCACGATGGGCGATATTGCTCGCTGCTCCGTAAATGACGAGGACAAGCTATACAAGCTCTTTGGGAAAAATGCGGAACTGCTAATTGACCATGCATGGGGTTGGGAACCTTGCACGATTGAAGCGATAAAAGCCTATAAACCGTCTACCAACAGTCTGGGTTCGGGACAGGTCTTGCATTATCCGTACAAGACAAATAAGGCAAAACTCGTTCTTCGTGAAATGGCAGATCTGCTTGTTTTAGACTTGGTAAGCAAAGGACTTGTCACAGACCAAATTGTTATTACGGTTGGATATGATATTGAGAATTTGACAGACCCTGTAATCAAGAGCAAGTACCACGGCGAAATCACAAAAGACCACTATGGTCGCCAAATCCCCAAACACGCTCATGGCACGATAAATCTTGACGGCTATACATCTTCCACCAAGAAAATATTATCTGCCGTTTCGGAACTGTATGACCGTATTGTAGATAAAAACCTTCTTGTAAGAAGATTGAATATCACCGCAGGTCGTGTGATAGAGGAATCCACCGCACCACAGAAAAATGTCGGCTTTGAACAGCTCGACTTATTCACAGACTACGAGGCACTTCAAGTAAAACAGGCGCGAGAACAAGCAGAGCTTGAACGAGAAAAGAAAATGCAACAAGCCATGTTGACCATCAAGAAGCGGTACGGCAAAAACGCCATCCTAAAGGGTATGAACCTTGAAGAAGGTGCGACCGCCAAAGACCGGAATGCACAGATTGGAGGACACAAGGCATGACTGGTGATTATGATGACATTATCAATCTGCCGCATCCTATATCAAAGACGAGGCCGCAGATGTCCTTGAAAGACCGGGCTGCACAATTCTCTCCTTTTGCCGCCCTTACAGGGTATGATGCCGCCATCAAGGAGACCGGTCGGCTTACGGATGAAAAGATAGAACTGGATGAAGAAGCTCTCAGTAACTTGAATATGAAATTTCAGATTCTCTTTGAAAGGCTGGACGAGCAGCCCGATATTGCTATTACATATTTCAAACCGGACGAAACAAAATCCGGCGGTGCTTACCTAACCACTACAGATAAAATCAAAAAGGTTGACGAATACGAACGGATGATCACAACGACAAACGGAACAAAGATACCCATGGATGATGTGATAAATCTTGAGAGCGATATTTTTCAATTTCTTGAATAAAGCACAAGCCACGCATTGACACATGGCTTGTGCTAATTTTTTACATAAATAAGTTCGTCTTATCCAATTTCTATTCATGCAAATAAACGCTTCAAGAAGTTGCAATGTTTTCTTTAATTTACAGAGCATTTTATTGCAATCTGTGTTGGTTTGTGTTATAATACAGTTCGTGTACTTTAACGCTAACCTTTTTAGACTATCATAAGGTGAAGAGGTAAAATTTATGAAAATTAGTTATAAGAAACTTTGGGTACTGCTTATTGAAAAAGAGATTTCTAAACCCAAGCTACGCAAAGACTTGCAGCTTGCGACAGGTACTATGAGTAAACTCAACAAGGGAGAAGAAGTAGCCCTTTCTATTCTGTTGCGTATTTGTGAGTATTTGGATTGTGACATAGGGGATATTTGTGAAGCTGTACGCACGGACAAAGCGTAATGTCCGTTTTATCGTACAGCTAATTTTATAAAATGGTTCTGGCACCACAGAAAAACTACGATGCCGGGCGGAGGTTGAAAACATGGAAGCAATATCGATGCCAAAGATGATAGATAATATCAATACACGGGTTCGTGATGATTTATCAGAGACAATTACAAAGAAAAGCAAGCTGAGAATCGCAGCGGTCTGCTTTTCTATCTATGCTTATGAGGAATTGAAGAAGAACCTTTCCGGTATTGAGGATTTACAGTTCATTTTTACCTCTCCTACTTTCACGATGGACAAGGCTGAGAAATCCAAGCGTGAGTTTTACATTCCTCGTATGACCCGTGAGCAAAACCTCTATGGTACAGAGTTTGAAATTCGTCTCCGCAACGAGCTGACACAACGAGCTATTGCAAAAGAGTGTGCGGAATGGATTAAACAAAAGGCAACATTCAAATCCAATACGACCAGCCAGGTAGTGCCCGGATTCCTCAATGTTATGAATGAGAAGGACCAATACACATATATGCCGTTCAACGAGTTCACCACCGTTGACCTTGGTTGTGAGCGTGGCAATTATGCCTATAACTTCACGCAGAGATTATCGTTCCCGATGAGCAAAAGCTACATAGACCTCTTTGAACAGCTTTGGAACGACAAGAAGAATTTCCAGGATGTAACTGACCAAGTGGTTGAGAATATCACGGCGGTTTATAATGAGAACTCGCCAGAGTTTATTTACTTCATTACGCTGTTTAATATTTTCAATGAGTTTCTGGATGATGTATCCGAAGATACGCTGCCTAATGAAGCCACCGGCTTTAAGGACAGCAAGGTTTGGGGTATGCTGTTTAACTTCCAGCGAGATGCTGCTCTTGCAATTATCAATAAACTTGAAAAATACAACGGTTGTATTCTTGCCGACTCTGTTGGTCTTGGTAAGACATTTACTGCTTTGGCGGTAATTAAGTATTACGAAACCAGAAACAAGAGTGTTCTTGTTCTTTGCCCAAAGAAGCTCTCAAACAACTGGAATACATATCGTGACAACTATATCAACAACCCTCTCGCAGAAGACCGCTTGAACTACAAGGTTCTCTATCATACCGACCTTGGGCGTACTAACGGCACATCTAACGGCACGGATTTGTCTCGTCTGCGCTGGGATACCTATGACCTCGTTGTTATCGATGAATCCCACAACTTCCGAAACGGCGGTAAGCTGGACAAGGAAGATGACGAAAAAGATAATCGCTACACTACACTTTTGAAGCAGGTTATTCGTAAAGGCGTAAAGACAAAGGTGCTTATGATGTCTGCAACGCCCGTCAATACCCGTTTCAACGATTTGAAGAATCAGCTTCAGCTCGCCTATGAGGGTGACTCTAAGCAGCTGGATAACAAGCTAAAAACCTCTCACACTATTGATGAGATTTTCAGAAACGCACAAAAAGCGTTCAACACATGGAGCAAGTGGGACCCTTGCGACCGCACTACCGATAATTTGCTCAGGATGTTGGACTTTGACTTTTTTGAAGTGCTTGACAGCGTAACAATCGCTCGTTCCAGAAAACATATTGAAAAATACTACGACACCACCGCTATAGGTAAGTTCCCCGAAAGATTGCCTCCCAAGTCTCACAGACCTCATCTGACCGACCTGAAGGATGCAATTAGCTACAATGAAATATTTGAGCAGCTTGCAAAGCTCAATCTGGATATTTACCGTCCATCTCACTACATACTGCCGAGCCGTATGGAAAAGTACGCAGAGATGTACGGAGATAATAAAGTAAATGTAGGGTTTACTCAATCCAACCGTGAGCTTGGTATTCGCCGCCTCATGGCAATAAACCTTATGAAGCGTATGGAAAGCTCTGTCTTCTCCTTTAACCTTACGCTTCGCAGAATTAAGGGGATAATTGATGAGACCATAAAAACAATTGATAGTTATGAATGCACCACCGGTGCCAAAATCGACCTTACTGACATCTCCAATGCTGATGAATACGACCTTGATGACCAAAATGGTGATGAGTTTGTATCTATCGGCAAAAAGGTCCAGATCGACCTTGCCGATATGGATAGAATTTCTTGGCGAGCAGAGCTGGCAAAAGACCAAGATATTTTGGAGCTGCTCACCATCATGGTTGACGATATTACACCAGAGCACGACAACAAGCTGCAGGTGCTTTTGGCTGATCTCAGAAATAAGATTGAACACTCTAGCAATGAGGACAATAAAAAGGTTATTATCTTTACTGCCTTCGCCGACACGGCAATGTACCTCTATGATAATGTCGCTCCTTATATGCAGAAAAAGTTCGGCCTACACACCGCTGTTATCACCGGCTCTGTTGAGGGGCGTACAACGGCTAAGCTTAAAAAGGCAGACATGAACACGGTTCTGACCTGCTTTTCTCCTGTTTCAAAGGACAAAGAGCTATTGATGCCTGGTGACAAGACCGCTATTGATATTTTGATCGCAACCGACTGTATCTCCGAAGGTCAGAACTTGCAGGATTGCGACTATGTTATCAACTACGACATACATTGGAACCCTGTCCGGATTATTCAGCGTTTTGGTCGTGTTGACCGTATTGGCAGCAAAAATAAGGTGATTCAGCTTGTGAACTTCTGGCCCGATATTACTCTTGACGAATATATCAATCTGAAATCCAAGGTTGAGACCCGAATGAAGATTGTGGATATGACCGCCACCGGCGACGATAATATCCTCTCCAACGAAGAAAAGAACGACCTCGAATACCGCAAAGCACAGCTCCAACGGTTGCAAGAAGAAGTGGTTGATATTGAGGAAATGTCAACCGGTATATCCATTATGGACTTGGGACTTAACGAGTTTCGTCTGGATTTGCTCGATTATATCAAGCGGCATCCCGAACTGGAGCGCACCCCTATGGGACTTCACGCCGTTGCTCCTGCCTCTGCTGATTGCCCTCCGGGGGTTATTTATGTTTTGAAAAACCGTGCCCAGAGCATCAACATTGACAACAAAAATAGACTTCATCCGTTCTACATGGTCTATGTAAGCGATGAGGGCGAAGTCGTTTGCGACTATCTCCAGCCCAAGAAAATGCTTGACATCATGCGTTTTGTATGCCGTGGGCAGGACAAGCCTATTGAGGAGCTGTATCACCGTTTTAATGATGAAACCGAAGACGGCCGTGACATGAGTGAGATTTCCGAGCTTCTCTCCGAGGCTATCAATTCCATTATTGATGTTAAGGAAGAAAACGACATTGACAGTTTTTTAGGCGGCGGTCAGGTTAGCTTTTTATCCGGCGAGATAAAAGGCTTAGACGATTTTGAGCTGATATGCTTTTTAGTGGTGAGGTGAGCGCATGTTAGGACTTCCAAAGGTAACGGAGCTGCACAAGCAGCTCCCCAAGAAAGCGATATATTCAAAATTCCAGATGAACACGGCAGCAAAAGAAAAGATTGATGCCGATATTTCAAAAATCATCATTGTAAACGAAGTGTCGCCCGCTAAGATACTGATCCCTGAGGGGCAGCAGGTTAAAACCTTTTTTGTGGTGCAGGCGATGCTTAAAAAGAAAGACTTTGCTGAGAGCACAATCGCCACATTGTCAAAGCTAATAGAGCAGAATATGTTGTTTGTTTTAGAATGCGGCAATGAACATAAACTTGCCATTTATCACACAAGGTTGATGCAGACCCCATGGAAGCCGAAAAACTCCTTCGAATTGCCGCTAAAGGGCTTAACCCTCGATGCCGTATGGGAAAATATAGTCGTGCAGGTGGGCGGAGTAGAGATAGAGGGCGAAAACACCCTTGATGAACAGATTGCGGCTGATGATAAACGGCAGCGACTACAAAAAGAGATTGACCGCCTTGAAAAACAAGCCCGCACAGAAAAACAGCCGAACAAAAAGTTTGAGATGGTGCAGCAGATAAATAAGTTGAAGAAAGATTTAGAGGTGGTCTGATGTCAATTGACCAATATCAAAGACAAGTTAATACGCTTGATAAAGAAATAGCTGACCTTGAAAAGAAAAAGGCGGCTAAAGATAAAGACTGTGCTAATCTTCAAGGGAAAATCAATAGCACTCAAAAAAGCATAACAAAAAGCACATCTGCTACTACGGCATCGAGCAAATTGAAACAGATTTCGGGGTGGCAGGGTGACTATGCAAAAAGGTCTGGCGAAAGTGCAGACTTGGGCAAGAAAATCTCCGACAAAAGGAATAAGCGTAATGATGCGTATTTGAAGTTGCAAAAGGCACAGCAGGCTGACCAGAAAAAGCAAGACAAGGCGAGCAAGCAAGTTCAGTCTGCTTATGAAGCCCGAATTGCTGAATTGCGGCAGCGAGTTACAACAAGCTTAGCTCCGACTATTCTGACTGATACCATTAGTGACACAAGCGAAGAATATGATGTTTTTGTATCTCACGCTTTTGAAGATAAAGAGTCTTTTGTTGATGAGTTTGTTGCTGAAATGGAGAAAATTGGCTTCAAGGTTTGGTATGATACTCAACGCCTGCAATGGGGAGATTCAATGAGAGAACGAATAGACAACGGATTGAGAAAATCTCGATATGGTATTGTGGTTTTATCACCTAATTATATAGCGGAACATAAATATTGGACAAAGACTGAGCTAAACGCTCTGTTTCAGTTAGAAACGGTGAACGGGAAAACAATCCTTCCCATTTGGCATGACCTAACGAAAAAACAAGTGGTGGAATATAGCCCGATGATTGCCGATAGAAAGGCTATGACAACGGCGGCTATGACTGCCGAAGAAATTGCCCTTGAATTAAAGACGATATTTCCAGTAAAGGAAACGGAGGAACAGGATAATGGATAAACTTAAAATGCAAACGGCGAACAAAGCCGATGATAATTTCAGAGCGTTGGCGGCTATGTTCCCCAACGCTGTCACGGAGGCTATTGACGAGAACGGCGAGGTTGTCCGTGCTATTGACAAGGATGTGCTGATGCAGGAAATCTCTGTCAAGGTTGTTGAGGGCAAGGAGGAGCGCTATCAATTTACATGGCCGGACAAGAAGAAGTCTGTTTTGCTTGCCAATACTCCCATTGCCAAAACCCTGCGCCCGGTTCGTGATGATGAAGAATTTCCTACAGGAGCAGACAGCAGCGGCAAGCCCTATTGCAGCAGCGGAAGTGTAGACTTTGAAACAACTGAAAACCTCTATATCGAGGGTGATAACCTTGAGGTGTTGAAGCTCTTACAGGAAACCTACCTTGGCAAAATAAAGATGATTTACATAGACCCGCCCTATAACACGGGCAACGATTTTGTGTATGAGGATAACTTTGCCCAAAGCACCGATGAATACATGGAACACAGCGGGCAGTTTGATGATGAGGGCAACCGCCTTGTAAAAAACCTCGATAGCAACGGTCGTTTTCATACTGATTGGCTTAATATGATTTATCCTCGCCTTAGACTGGCAAAAGACTTACTCTCCGACCAGGGTGTTCTCGTAATAAGCATTGATGATAATGAAATCGAAAACATGAAAAAATGTTGCAATGACATTTTTGGTGAAGATAATCTAGTAAACTGCTTTATCTGGAACTGTTCTACGGCAGGTGGAATTAGACCAAAGTTCGCAAGTAAAACACATGAGTATATTCTTGTGTACACTAAGAATAAAAATGATTTGAACACAATATATGCACCGCTGTCTTCTGATGCAATCAAAATGTACACGCAAAAAGACGATAGAGGACTATATCGTGATAAGGACTTTGTGTTTAAGAATAAATCTACCAATGTTAATCAAAAATATGGTATAGAGTGTCCCGATGGTGAAGTTGTATATCCAAAGGACGGATATATATATCGCTTTATTCGTCCGAAATTCGATGAAGTGTTAAAGGATAATATGGTCACATTCAAAAAGACCACAACGGGCCCTCTAGTATCTGCAAACGGTGAACAAGCTCATTGGAATATTTACATCAAAAAATATTTGGGAGAAGCTATGGGGGCTCCTTCTACTTTAATCCCCAAAGAAATGATGAGTATATATAATGTAGGCACACAATGCGTTCAAGATTTATTTAATGGTGTTAGAGTATTTGAAAATGTGAAACCTGTTGATGTCATAACTTACATGATGAATATGCTTTCTTCTGGCAGTGATACAATTTTGGACTTTTTTTCCGGCTCTGCCACCACCGCCCACGCAGTCATGCAGCTCAACGCCGAGGACGGGGGCAAACGCAAATTCATCATGGTGCAAATCCCCGAAGAAACCGACGAAAAAAGCGAGGCTTACAAGGCCGGCTACAAAAACATCTGCGAAATCGGCAAAGAACGCATCCGCCGTGCAGGCGCAAAAATCAAAGAAGAAAACGGCTTGACGGCACAGAACCTTGACACAGGCTTCCGTGTGCTCAAATGCGACACATCCAACATGAAGGAAGTGTTCTACAAGCCCGACGAGGTTGCGCAGGCCACCTTTGACAACTACGCCAGCAACATCAAAGAGGAGAGAACTCCCGAAGATTTGCTGTTTCAGGTTATGCTTGACCTCGGTGTGCTCCTTTCCTCCAAGATTGAGGAAACTACTATCAACGGCTGCAAGGTGTTCAATGTTGCAGACGGCTTTTTGTATGCCTGCTTTGACAACAACATCTCCGACGATGTTGTTACGACTATTGCAAAGCAGCAGCCCTACTACGCCGTGTTCCGTGACAGCGGAATGGCAAGCGACTCGGTGCTGACAAACTTCGACCAAATTTTTGCTTCTATCAGTCCTTCGACAGTAAGGAAGGTGCTCTAAGTGAAACAGATTACCGAAATAACCAAACGGGATATTTTCGCTCTGTTTCAATACGGTATGGACGTGCAGGAATTTTGGGAATCAAAGAGAATCCAATGCTCTTGTTACGGTAAATTGAGCGAAATGGATTTTCTAAAGCGGCTATACGATTTATCTGCCTTACCAAGCTTCGATAGTCGTTTTGATAACGCAGAGGGTGACATCTGGCAGCACACCATCAACAACAACGACTATGAGGATGATTGGGTATTTGAAGATGAAAGGTTCCAGCTTCTTGATGGCGATGACGAGGTGCTTCTCAAATTCCTTTGTGCTTCATTTCATCCGGCTGTGAGAGTTGAAAATGGATATTGGAAAGAGTTTCTCGATGCTGTAAACGGCTTGCTTCGCAATGACGGATATGAGTTGTATCCCGAAAGCAAAATATCTGGTCGTGATGTTTATGGTTGGAAGAAGTATAATCCAGAGGAAACAGCTTTGTTTATACCATTTTCTCAAAGAAACCAAACTGATATTAAATCCAAACGGTTGAAACTTTCCTTGACTATGAAGATGCGAAGCCAATTATGTGCATTGCTCGAAAAATTCACCACAGTTTATAGGGAAACCGATGAGACAGGTTGGCAATACGAAATAACCACAAGTGAATGCGTTTTTCGAGACCTCTCGCAGTTTTACACCCCTAAATGCTATGATGCTTCCGGGAACTATGTAGAGACTAATGATATGAAGCAATTCATCTTAAAGAACTCTCCGTTCTATGTTTTTGATGCGTTGGAACTATACGAGAATTACAACTCAGAAGGAGCATTTGCAGCGCAGTTAAATGCATTATTCAAACTGAACTCCATCAATTACAAGTTTGAACAAGGTCGTCTCATAAACACGCTTGATGTGTCCATTAGCAAGAATGAGATATCGTCTATATCGGAAATGGGGTTAAAGGAACTTGTTACCGAAGCTGAACGCTACTATCACGATAGCAATAAGCAAATCGCTGTAGAAAAGCTTTGGGATGCGTTTGAACGGCTGAAAACGTATTATTCTCCGGCACTCGACAAGGCACATTCCGCAAATAAAATAATTGACGACATGAGTTGTTCTGAGCCGAACTTCAAATCTATGTATGAAGCAGAGTTTAAGGCCCTAACCAACATAGGGAATAGTTTCAGAATCCGTCATCATGAAACGACCAAGATTGATATTATAGATAACAGGCAATACGACTATTTTTACAGGCGTTGCCTTGCCTTGATTTCTGTAGCTATTCTCTACTTGGAAGGAGGAGCAAATACATGAAATTCAATTTCAAGATACAGCAGTATCAAACCGAAGCCGTGGAGGCGATTGTTCGTGTATTTAACGGGCAGCCCAACTACGACCGGACTACATATATCCGCGACCTGGGCAAGCTCCAGCCAAATCAGCAGATGCAGCTTGCCATGCTCAATGATGACGACGATATCATGGGCGACACCGGCTATAAAAATGAAGCTATCGAGCTGACCGACGCTCAGTTGCTTGAAAACATCCGTGCCATACAAAGCGAGAACAATATCAAGACCTCGGACAAGCTCATTGGTAACATCGGGCGTTGCTCTCTTGATATCGAAATGGAGACCGGCACGGGCAAAACCTATGTCTACATCAAGACCATGTTTGAGCTGAACAAGCGTTACGGCTGGAGCAAGTTCATTGTCGTTGTGCCGAGCGTTGCTATCCGTGAGGGGGTCAATAAGACCTTCCAGATTACCGCCGACCACTTTATGGAGCAGTACGGCAAGAAGGCCCGCTTCTTCATCTACAACAGCTCTAACCTCAACGAGCTTGACAACTTCTCATCCGGCTCCGGTATCAATGTCATGATTATCAATACCCAGGCTTTCGCTTCCTCCTTGAAAGAGGACGGAAAAAGCAAGGAAGCCCGCATTATTTACTCCAAGCGTGATGAGTTCGGCTCTCGCCGTCCGATTGATGTTATCAAGGCGAACAGACCTATCATCATTCTGGACGAGCCGCAGAAAATGGGCGGCGAAGTTACACAAAAGGCGCTCAAAAACTTCAATCCTCTGTTCAGCTTGAACTATTCGGCTACCCATGCCAAGGAGCACAACCTTGTGTATGTACTGGATGCTCTGGATGCCTTTAACAAAAAGCTCGTTAAGAAGATTGAGGTCAAGGGCTTTGAGGTTAAGAACCTCAGCGGCACGAGCAAGTATCTCTATCTTGAAAATATTATTCTGTCCCCGAACAAGCCGCCTATGGCAAAACTGGAAATCGAGGTTGCACAGAACGCAGGTCACGCACGAAAACTCTTTACTTTTGCCGTGGGCGATGACCTCTACTACAAATCAAACGAAATGGAGCAGTATAAGAACGGCTATGTTATCTCCGACATTGAGCCACTTAGCGGTACTGTGACATTCACAGGCGGCACCGTTATCCACCAAGGCGAGGTTATCGGCGATATTGTTGAGCAGGATATGCGCCGTATCCAAATAAGAGAGACCATTCAATCTCACTTTGAGAAAGAAGAAAAGCTGTTTGAAATGGGTATAAAAACCCTGTCTTTGTTCTTCATTGACGAGGTTGCCAAGTACCGCCGGTATGACGAGGACGGCAACGAGCTACTCGGTGAATATGGAAAGATTTTTGAAGAAGAATACACCGCCATTCTCAACGAATATCTGACAATGTTTGACACGCCGTATCAGAAGTATTTGCGAGAGATTGAAATCGCTGATACCCACAAGGGCTATTTCAGTATCGACAAGAAGACCGGTCATAGCGTGAACTCTGCCCTCAAGCGTGGCTCTGAGTTCTCGGATGATATTTCCGCTTATGACCTTATCTTGAAGAACAAGGAGCGCTTGCTTTCCTTTGGCGAGCCGACAAGATTTATCTTCTCTCACTCGGCTCTGCGTGAAGGCTGGGATAACCCCAATGTGTTCCAGATTTGTACGCTAAAACATAGCGACAGCTCCACGCAGAAGCGGCAGGAAGTTGGACGTGGTCTCCGTCTTTGTGTCAACCAGGTCGGTAACAGAATGGATATGGAGGTTCTCGGCGAGAGCATCCACAACATCAACAAGCTGACGGTTATCGCAAGTGAAAGTTATAAGGGCTTCGTTGCGGATTTGCAATCCGACATCAAGAAGGTTCTATACGACCGCCCGACCGCTGCTACCAGCGATTACTTTAAGGGCAAGTTCGTCAAGGTAGACGGCAAGCCTATAGCCATTGATGAAAAGACTGCAAGTAATATTGAGTTCTATCTGATTCAGAACAGCTATGTGGATATGGATAGAAAGGTTACGGACAAGTACCGCATGGATTTGGAAATGGGTACGCTTGCTCCTATGCCCGGCAGCCTTGCTCCTATGGCAGAGGGGGTACATACCCTCGTGCAGGCCATCTTTGATGAATCCGCTCTTGCTCGTATGATTGATGACGGCAAGCAGACCAAAATTGAAAAGAACGAGCTTAACAAGAACTTCCATAAGCAGGAGTTCCAAGAGCTTTGGAAGCGTATCAATCACAAATATGCCTACGCCGTTTCCTTTGAAAGCTCAGAGCTGATTAAAAAGGCTATCGAACATATCGACAAGGAGCTGTTCGTTTCCGAGCTGACCTACACCGTCTCCAAGGGCGAACAGACCGAGGAAATGAGCACAAACGCATTGGAGCGTGGCGAGGCGTTTAAGACTGCAAAGACCCGTACAACCACTCTCAAACGAGGCGAAGTAAGCCATATCAAGTATGACCTTGTTGGAAAGATTGCGGAGGGCACTGTTCTCACCCGTAAGACTGTGGTTGAGATTATCAAGGGCATCTCGCCTTTGAAGTTTGCCATGTACAAGGCGAACCCCGAAGAATTTATCGCCAAGGTTGTTCGTCTAATTAACGAGCAGAAAGCTACAATGATTGTCGAGCATATCTCCTACGACCAAATCGAGGGCGAATATGACAGCACTATCTTCACCGCAGAAAAAACATCGGCAAGCATCGATAAGGCGTTTAAGGCGACTAAGCATATTCAAGATTATGTATTTACTGACGGCTACGCAGAAAAGAGCGTGGAGCGCCGATTCGCAGAGGACTTGGATAACGCCGATGAAGTGTGTGTTTATGCTAAGCTGCCGAGAGGATTCCATATTCCTACTCCGGTTGGCAACTACTCTCCCGACTGGGCGATTGCATTTAACGAGGGTACAGTAAAGCACATCTTCTTTATTGCAGAAACAAAAGGAACAATGGAAAGCCTTAGCATGAGGCCCATTGAAAAAGCCAAAATCTCTTGTGCAAGAAAACTCTTTAATGAGATTTCCACGGAGAATGTAAAATATCACGATGTTGATAGCTATCAGCGTTTGCTTGATGTGATGAAATCATTATAACGGGAGGAATGACTATGCCAAGAACAATTACAGTCAAAGGAATGGGAAATGTAAAGACTGCTCCCGATTATGTTGTCGTGTCCATGAACCTTGAAGCACAAGGTATGGAATACGAAGAAACGATGGAGCAAGCTGCACAGCAGATTGATTACCTTAACGTCTCTCTTGAAGCTGTTGGCTTTGAGAAGAAATCAGTGAGGACTACAAGCTTCAATGTCCGCACCGCCTACGAGAGTGTTAAGAATAAAAACGGGAATTATAAGAGCGTATTCAGCGGTTATGTGTGTAGCCATCGGTTAAAGGTTGAATTTGACTTCGATACAAAGCGTTTGGCTCAAACACTTAGTGCTATTTCAAAATCCCTTGCGAAGCCGGAGCTTTCTATCGCCTTTACGGTGAAAGACCCGTCTGCAGTTAATAAGGAGCTTTTGAAGTCTGCTACTATCAATGCACGAGAAAAAGCAAAAGTCCTGTGTGAAGCATCCGATGTGGAACTGGGTGACCTGCTTACCCTTGATTATAATTGGGGCGAACTCAATATTATTTCTCGCACAGACTATATGCTTGAAGAAAGAGTTATGGCTATGCCAATGAGAGCAATGGCTGATATGGATATCCAGCCCGATGACATTGATGTGAGCGACACCGCTACCTTTGTGTGGGAAATCAAATAACCAGAAAGCGTGGGTCGGTGGTGACTTGGGATGATCATTACGAAAAATTCTATGATTGGTCTGAAAGCTCTCGAATATGTGGAATGTCAATAAGTCCAGGAGCTTATAGGCATTGACACAACTTTTGAGGAAGGTAAGGAGGTTGAAAATGAGTAAATTTGAAAATCTGACAAAGTATCTTCCTCATCTGGATGAAGATAAGTTTGGCACTTGGGCCATCGACCATAAAAATGATGGCACTCCGGAATGCCCTATTCAGATGCCTTTTGTAAACTACTCCAAAATGGTTCATCACTTTATCGATGATGTGTACGATTTCAGCGATAAGAATAGCGATTTCGAACTGACAAGATATGGTGATGTTTTGAACCAAAACGGGCTTGAATGGGGAAGTAAATCCATGAGCGACGCAGATGTTTCAAAATTGGATGCTCAATGTATAATGGCTTTGATTATGGGCGCTGTCCGCGCTGAACGATTTTGCGACGGTGCGTTGCTTGGCTTTTTCAAAGATGGTAGCATCCAAAAATGGTTGGAACGATTGAAAGAACTTTAGGGCGGGAAAGTATGACTACAAATAACAATATAATACTTGTTACCAAGTTTGTTGGAGAAATAAAGGGTGAGTTTTTTGTCCCCTCATACCAGCGGGGATATAGATGGGGCGAGGATGAAGTCACTCGTCTTCTGGACGATGTTTACCAAAATGGCAAGAATAATTATTGCCTACAGCCTGTTGTCGTCCGTAAAAGAGGCGAAGCCTTTGAGCTTGTTGATGGTCAGCAGAGACTCACAACCCTGTATCTCATCTATAAATACATGAAGAATGTCAACCCATTCTTTAGTGAGCCTGCATTCTCTATTTCATACGAAACAAGAGAACAGTCTGCAGATTTTTTGAAGACTGTTGATTTGTCTAAGCAGGAAGATAACATCGACTTTTGGTTCATTGCCAATGCATACATAACAATTCAAAAATGGTTTGAACAGGATATGCAGATTCGCGTCATGCACATTTTTGAATACTTCAAAGAGGATGTAAAAATTATTTGGTACGAAGTTGGCGAGAACGAAGATGCTATTTCCTTGTTTACTCGCTTGAACATAGGCAAAATTCCTCTCACAAGTGCTGAACTTGTAAAGGCAATGTTTCTCAGCCGTGACAGTTCTGACAATATGGATAGAAAAAAGCAAGAGGAAATTTCCTTGCAATGGGATAACATCGAAAAGGAACTACACAATGATTCTTTGTGGTATTTTTTGACCAATAACATTAAAAACAAATATCAAACACGCATTGACCTTGTTCTTGATTTGATTTCCGGCAAACAAGACTCAACTCGTGAAAAGTATTACACATTCTTTAAGTTTGATGAAATGCGTAATACAAACTCCCTGGATAAGATTTGGAGAAAGATTCAGCAGACATTCCTTATCTTGAAAGACTGGTTTGAGAACCATGAACTTTATCATAAAATTGGTTATCTTATTGCGTCTAATACTTTAACCCTACATAAAATTTTTGAACTGTCGGAAAACAAAACCAAAGACGAGTTCAACTCTATGCTCAATGGGTTCATAAAAAATAGTGTCGCTATATCTGGTAACTACTCTGAGTTGAGTTATGAAAAACCTTTGGAATATAAGCGTATAAGCACGCTTTTGTTCTTGTTCAACGTTGAATCTGTAAGACAAAACGGCGAACACACACAATGGTTTCCGTTCGACAAATTTAAGTATAATAAAAGCAGCAAAGTTTCTTGGAGCTTGGAGCATATCCACGCACAGCAATCTGAAGGTATGCGTACCCAAGAGGTATGGAAAGAATGGCTTGCACTTCATATTCCTTCGGTCAAATCTATAGGGCATAGCCACGATATGTTGGTTGAAGAAATGCAGGCTGCCATAGATAAATCCAAACTCGAGCGTACTGAATTTGAGGGAATCCAGCAAAAGGTTCTTGCTATGCTCTCCGTATCTGGTAATACTGAGTATTTGCACTCCATTGCCAATCTTGCTTTGCTGAACACTGCCGACAACGCAGCACTCAACAATTCTACTTTTGATGTAAAGAGAAATGTTATTGTAGACATGGATAAAAAGGGGCAGTATATTCCGTTCTGCACAAAGATGGCATTCTTGAAATACTATACACCTTCTGCGGATAATCAACTCCACTTTTGGGGACAGGCTGACCGAATTTCTTATGTCAATGCCATAAATATCGTGCTCGCAGATTATTTGGATGAGCCTATCGTTTTGGAAAAGGAGGAAGCATAATGGGTGCAACACTCCGCTCATTTATTGATATATTTGAAACTGCGTTTATGGACGGTGAAGAACCTGTTCAGCTTAAGAAAATTGCTATTCCACTCATTCAGCGTGACTATGCTCAAGGGCGTGTGGACGATGATGTGAATAGAATAAGAGTTCGTTTTCTGGATTCTCTCTATAATGCCATTGCCGGCGATTCCATCACCTTGGACTTTGTGTACGGTGACATCGATGATAAAGGCACGATGACTCCCTTGGACGGCCAGCAGCGTTTAACCACGCTATTCTTGTTGCATTGGTACGCCGCAAAGAAAGAAAAGATTTCTGCAGAAAAATACGAGTTCCTTAAAGGATTCAGCTATGAAACAAGATATAGTGCAAGATATTTTTGCACAGAGTTAGTTGACTTTGTTCCATCATTTGAGGGCAACCTTTCTTCGGAAATTATCAATCAAGCATGGTTCCCACTGGATTGGAAAAAAGACCCGACTATCAGCTCAATGTTAGTTATGCTGGATGCAATTAATGAACGCTTTAAGGATGTTCCAAACATTTGGGAGCGTTTAGAGAATCAAGCTATTACTTTTTACTTCCTGCCCATAAAAGATATGGGACTCACCGATGAGCTTTACATTAAGATGAACTCTCGTGGTAAGCCATTGACTCTCTTTGAACACTTCAAAGCAGAGTTGGAGCGTGAAATCAGAATACTTGACGGAGAGACCGGAGAAAAAAACGCTGACAGAATCTTTGCAAGTATTGATAAGACATGGACAGACCTTCTTTGGAAGTATCGTAACGGAAGTGATGACGATGTAGATGACAATATCATTGACGATAAGTTTTTGCGTTATTTCAAATTCATTTGCGATATGATTTGTTATCGGAACGGTGAGTCACCTCAGAGCTACAGCAATGATGTTTTCGATTTGCTTCACTTGTATTTTTCTGCACAGGGTGAAAACACCCTGAACAATATCGCAACGCTTGAAGCATTCTTTAATTGTTGGTGCTTTATTGATGGATATAGTAATCCTACGGAGTTTCTAACATCCTTTATGAGCCATACCCATGAAACAGGAAAAATCGTTGTTGATTCCAGAAACAAGATTGATATTTTTGAGGATTGCATCCACTCCTACTCGGATAAATCCGGCAGAATCCGTCAATTCCCATTAAACCGAATTGTGTTGCTTTATGCTATCACGGTATATCTGAAACATCAGGAGGAAGTATCAAAGGATGATTTTGTCCGAAGAATTAGAATAGTAAATAACTTGATTCAAAATTCTGAAGATGAGGTCAGCGACAGACTTGATAGAAATAGAATCCCCGCTATTCTTCAAGCGGTCGATGCAGTTATTCTTACTGGCTTGATTGATGACAGCATTGAAAACAACTTCAATGTAAATCAGTTGAAAGAGGAAAAAGAGAAGCTCGAATTTTTGGAAGAACATCCAGACCTTGCAGAAGCAGTCTTTGCACTTGAAGACAATGAAATGCTATATGGACAAATTGGAATTATCGGACTTGAAAACCTTTCTTATGGCCCTCGCTTCACATCTCTCTTTACCTGTTCTTGGGATAAGATTGACTGTGCATTAATGGCTACCGGAAATTATGGGCAACAAGAAAGAAATAAATGGCGTTATCAGTATGCATCTAAGCGGCTGCAGTTGGCGTGGAATGAGCTTTTTCACAGAAGCGCCAATAGCGGATTTGACAATACAAAGACAATTTTAATTTCTTTGTTGGATACTAATGAGACATTCAATGATGATGTACTTGATAATATCTCCTCAGCATTTATTACGAAGTGTGAGAACGATGGGATTTATCCATGGAATTATTACTATGTAAAGTATTCTGTTTTTCGTCCAGGTAGCTTCGGCAAGTTAAGCAATAATGAAGCTGATACTAAGCCGTACTTATTCTCCATTATGCAGACAAAATCCGCATGGTCACAGAATACATATATGCCTTACTTAAAAGAAGCCGACGATGTTCATTTGTCCAGAGACGATATGGGACAATATTTGATTTATGCTCATACCTATATCTCATGCGAAAACGATTCTTATGTGGTTTATAACAATGACGATGATAGCGTTGTCGAGACACTCGCTATTTCACAAAACCCCGATGGTATTGACACGGAGGACAGAATTGTAAAACTGAAGAACTATATCAGAACTATCGAATAGTACGAGGCAAACATACTTGGCAAGCAGGGCACGGCGGTACCCACTCGTGCAAAAATTTATATGCCCCTGCCGAAGCAGAGGCATATAAATCGCTTGTCTGGGAAACATCCCCGAACCCCTTTAACACAGATTTCATCTGTGGCTACGCATCGTTCCGACGCTAATGGAGCACGGTCATTCACGACCGTGCTCTTTCTCTTTGCGTGGATCTCGCTCAGCGAGGTCACGCAATTCTTCATAGTTTGCCGTGTGAACGGCAATGTCACGAAGCTCGTCACGTACTTTTTTCAGTTCCGCATACGCTTCTTTTTTCGTGGTAAGCAGTTCGGCAAATTCCACCTGCAGGCTCTTGATGGTCGGGAGCTTCTTCACGCCCAATTCGTCAAATGCTTTCTTTGCCGCCTTGTGGATGATGATGTCATCCTCGTGTTCCTCCAAATACTTTTTTGAGTAACCGGACTTCCGGTAGGCAACGTACACATCCCTTGTTTTGGAATAATTGACGATATGGGTCTTTAGGACATTGACCTCGGCAATCCGATTTTGAGCTTCTGTGATTTTCGCAGAAAGCTCTTTTTCTTTCTTTGCCAGTTCGGATTTGCGAGCCGACATTGCATCATAGTCCAGACCGTGCTCATCCATATAGAGCTTTGTCTTTGCCATACGCTTCAGGTTCTCAACGGTCGCCCAACGACGATAGCCCTCGCCCTTGCCTGCGGCGAGCTTGGCTTGAATGTCGATAATGCTCTGCGGTCTGTTGGCGTCCCATACCTTTCTGCGTTTCTTCGGCTGATGCACTCTCTGCCCCTTGATGATAGCACGAACAGCATCCTCCGAGTATTCATCGCCCAGAGTGTACATTCGGATGTTTTGCTTGAAGTCGGGATGAACAAAGGTAAGGTGTTTTCCGTTTTTCACTTTGAAGCCCTGTTCGGCAAGAAGTGAAAGGAACGCATCAAAGTCATGGGGCTTCTGCTCCAGAGCTTCATCAATGGCAATCCGCAGCAATTCACGATGGGACGGTTTTCCCTTAAAGCCGTGCCACTTATTGTAGGCTGTGCCACCACGCTGCGGTTTATCAATGACCGACAACTGATGTTCGGTGCAGATAAGGTCACTCAGACGGGAGACGGCTCTGTGCGACCTGCGGAAATCTCTGAATTTCTTTTTGCAATCCAGCGTGACAGCGTTCCAATAAATATGATTATGGATATGAGATTTATCTGTGTGCGTGCAAACAAAGAAAGCGTGTTTTCCTTTGAGAAAGCGGGAGGCGAAATCATAACCGATTTGATTTGCTTCTTCCGGTGTCACTTCCCCCGGCTTGAAGGATTGGCGAACCTGGTAAACGAGCACATCGTTCTTTTCTTCCTTGCCGGTAAAATGTTTGTATTGCCTTTTCGACACTAAGACCTCTGCTACAAAGGAGCGAGGGTCGCAGGCATAGGCAGATGTCAATTCACCGTCATTCGTCTTTTCGGGATTCAAGCCGTAGTCTGTTCTGTCTGAAATGGACTGGGCAAGGGTTTTGCCCTTGGTAATGTGCATGGGAATAATGCGTGTTGTTGCGATAGTCGTTCACCTCCTCCTATGTAAAAGACGGGCACAGCCAAAGCCACACCCGTCTCAAATTAACTTGTACACAACCTGTGTCGAAGTTGAATTATCCGTAAATTGCATCCTGCACGAAGTAACGAAATCTCTGTATTTGTCCAATCATCCAGGCTGCTACCATTGGCAAGCCCACGGGACTTACGAGGAAGGCAAACACTAAGATGATAATGCCGTTGGTCACATTGTCGAGAATCAGAACCGCAAGACCGAGCACACCGAGGATTGTGCTCACAATGCCGAACACCCAGGCGGACAATTTCAGCAGCAAGGCACACAACCAGATGAACACTACCAGGATTGCAATTACAGGTGCCGCCAATATCTTCAAAATGAACTTCATCGAAAATCCCTCCTTTTCTGACTTTATTGTACCGTGACTTTGAAAAATTCGCAAGGATGTCACGGCTCAGTCGATGGCGGCGAGCTTTTCGAGGATGCGGTTGTCTGCCTCCCAAATCTGTTCCAGCAGATTTTTCATCTCGGCAATATCATCGGCATAGATGCGGTCGGTTGAGTTTACTCGGCGGGCAATCTGATTGAAGTTGTTGCTGGTACGACGGAGCAAGGAAATTAAATCACGTAGCTCCGGCAGTTCCAGCTTGACCACATATCCGTCGATAGCCATTTTGCGAAGATATGCCGCCATGTTCATCGTGCCTGCTTGCTCCATACGCCTGTCAATCATTTTGCGTTCTTCCGGTGTTACACGGAATTTCACTTGAACGGGGCGATTGCGATTTGCCATTACAATTCAGCCTCCTTTGTTTTGCTCGGAGACTTTTTCGGCACATCCGCTTTTGCCTCGTGGAGCTTTTTCAGCACAGACGGCTTCTTTGCTTTTTCAAGCTCCTGTTCCTTTCTGAACCGATTGACGAACAGATTGATAAGACCAGGGTGAGCCTTGTTGCAGGAATACTCCAAGGTTTTTTTGTTGTTCCAGGCATCGAAGTCATTCGGGACAGGCTCGGCTTTTGCCCACTCCTTATTCTGCGGAGAAATACTCCCATCCCAATCCTTGTGCTGTATGGTGTTGGCAAGAACGAAAGAAACACGCTCCGCACCGAAACGGTCAACGACCTCCTGCACACAGGAACCGTCCAAACGGTTATCTGCGTAGTGGCTTGCAATCGCATCCTCGATGGCATCCCTGCAAGCAACATTCGCCTTGAACGAGGCTCGGTATTCTTCAAGCTCTCCGTGTCCTTTAGCAAAGGTCGCAGAGAAGATATACACGGGAAGATTGCGGAGGGCTTCACGCTGATTTTCTATACAGGTCTTTGCCCTGGATTCAATACAATCTCGGATTTCGTCCATATGACCGCCCTCGATATTTTCATATACAGAGAAGATAGCCTGCAGGGGCTTTTCATCGGCAAGCAGAGCTTTCGCCTCATCGTCGGTCAAGTCGTGGTACTCCATCTCGATAACAATATCCTCACGGATAACATACTCGTAGGCGTGTTTGAGGATTTCTTCGGGTGGCTGTTTTACCAGCCACCCTTTGAAGTCCTGTTGCTCGGCAAAGAGTTTTTCATACAATGCCGTGTTCAGTTCTTCGTTGGTCATCAGCGTTCCTCCTTTGCGTGGGGCTTCTTAACGGCAGAAGGGGCATCCAATGTTTTCATATCGTTGAGCTTTTGAAGCACGGACGGCTTCTTTGCTTTTACTCTTTCTTCCTCCATAGGAATCATAACCAGCTTGCCATTGAGCCGCATAAACATTTCGGGTGTGTCAAACTTTTCCTTGAACTGCTTTGCGTGTTCGGGAGTGAGCGAGGAGAAATCCTCCTCGCCCAAACCCACGACAAGGAATGTGCCGGCAATCACATCATAGATTTTGCCGTCCTCGTCACGGAGCACACGGTTCAGTTCGCTTCCTTTCAGTTTCGCTTCTTCGTCGCAAATAATGGCGACAGGCTCATCATAGGGATAAACGGCTTGAATATAGCCGCCGACCTCGTGCTGCAGAGAAGAAAGCTCCGATGAAATTTCTTTCATATACGGCTTTTTCTCCGGTTCAACCACGAGCACATTTATCTTCTCGCTATCCATAATCAGCGTACCTCCTCTTTGGATTTTTTCGGTTCTAACGGGTCTGCCTTGCTCGTCTTATCGTAGGAATGGAGCTTTTGCAAGACGGACGGTTTTGCGGATTTGGCAATCTCGGCTCTCGATGGAGCTTCCTCTGCCATAGCTTCAAGGGGGGTCTTATCGTCGATGTTCAAAGCGATATTGAGTTCAGCCAGCCTTGCGGATTTCGCTTTCAGCTCTGCCTCCTGCGGGAACGGCTTGCCAAGCTCCTGCTTTGCGGTCTCCATCTGCGAATAGAGACTGTCGAGCTTGCCCTGAACGGTGTTAAGGCGTTCAGCCATACCATTCAGAGCGTTGTCGATTCTTGTCAAATTACCACGAGGGTCTTTGCCGAGGGTGACACGGTGGGTCATCTGTCCTTTGAGGGTCAGAACGTAATCACGCCCGAAGTCCTCCAAGGTGAGCGACATCGTAAAGCCTCGGTAAGTGCCAATCTGCACAGGGTCAAGTCCCTTAACATCTTTGAAAGCATCAACAAGTGCTGCGCCTGCGTTTTCCTTATCGGTCAACACGTCGCCCCTAACTGTCATACCGGCAAAGCAGTCAACGGGGTGAGGATGCTCTGCAAGAGTTTTCATATCGGCATTGAAGCCTTCAATGAATTTCTTGTTCTGCTCAATCTGTTCGGGGAAATAACGGAGCAGATTGTCCTCCAAGCGGTACTGCTGACTTTGGTGGTTTGCCTTCATCAGCTTCAAACGAGCAACATCCACATCCAGGTCCATCTTCTCTTTAATTCGCTCATCACCGGCACACAGAGCTTTGATTTCCGCATAGGAAAGTGCAGTTTCGTCAATGTCATCGCAGGCTCTCACGGGAGATTTGGAAGTCATAATCTGCGAGATAAACTTCTGCTTGTTCTCCAAGGTCTGCCAAAGGTACGCATCGAAGGTCGCCTCCGTCACATAGCGGTAAATGTGGACTTCGGGGTTCATATTGCCCTGGCGAATAATACGACCGGAACGCTGTTCAAGGTCTCCGGGTCTCCAGGGTGCATCAAGGTCGTGGAGTGCGATAAGCCTGTCCTGGACGTTCATACCGGCTCCCATCTTAAAGGTGGAACCCATAAGAACACGGACTTGACCGGAACGGACTTTGCTGAACAATTCCTTTTTACGGGCTTCGGTATTTGCCTCGTGAATGAAAGCAATCTGTTCTCTCGGAATACCACGCTCCACCAATTTGTCTCGGATGTCATCATAGACGGTGAAGCGCTGTTCTTCCTCTGTGCCGCCGTCCTTTTCTGCAAGGTGCTCCAATGCCCGGATTTCGGGGCTGTCGAGATTTCCTGCAGGAGCTTTGGCAGCTCTCTTGGTCGCTGTGCTTTTCGGTGTGCTCAAATCACAGAACACGAGCTGGGTCAGCTTGTCAGCGTGACCGTCCTCCCAAATGCGATGAATGTTATCCACGCACATATTGACCTTACTTGTCGGCTCATCGGGAAGGTTTGGATTGATGATGCGTTGGTCGAGACCGAGCTTGCGACCGTCTGAGGTAATGCGAAGCATATTGTCCACGGACGGGTCAACCTTACCCGAATGAACCGCAGCGGCTCTTTCGGACAACTCCTGCACCATAGCCTTTTGGATTTCCGTAGGCTGTGCCACTTCGTTGTGGTAGATAGGTGTCGGGGTCGGTAGGTTGAGCTGGTCGGCTGTCTTAATGTCTGCCGCTTCTTTGAACAGGTTCATCAGTTCGGGCAGATTGAAAAACTTTGCAAATCGTGTTCTTGCTCGGTAGCCCGTACCCTCCGGTGCAAGCTCAATGGCGGTTGTGGTCTCTCCAAAAGTGGATGCCCAACAATCGAAGTGTGCCAATCCCTTGTTGCGAATGGTGTCGTGCTGCAGGTATCGCATCATCGTGTACAGCTCCGTCATGGAGTTAGAGACGGGAGTTCCCGTTGCGAATATCACGCCTCGGCTGTCGGTCAGCTCGTCGATATAGCGGCATTTGAGAAGCATATCAGAGGACTTCTGTGCATCGGTGGTCGAGAGACCTGCCACGTTTCGCATCTTCGTGTAGAGGAACAAATTCTTGTAATTGTGCGCCTCGTCCACATACAGACGGTCAACGCCGAGCTGTTCAAAGGTGATTACATCATCCTTGCGGGAGCTGTCCTGGAGCTTCTGCAGTCTCGTCTCCAAGCCCTTTTTGGTACGCTCCAGGGATTTGATGGTAAAGCGTTCGGCTCGGCTGGCTTTCAGTTCCTCCAAGCCCTCCTCAATCTCTGCAATCTGCTCCTGCAGAAGTCGCTCCTGTCGTTCCTGGGATACGGGAATACGCTCAAACTGGCTGTGTCCGATGATGATGGCATCGTAGTCGCCGGTAGCAATTCTGCCGCAGAACTTTTTGCGGTTTCTCGGCTCAAAGTCCTTTTTTGTTGCGGCAAGAATATTGGCAGACGGATAAAGACGGAGGAACTCACTTGCCCATTGCTCGGTCAAGTGGTTGGGAACGACAAACAAAGGCTTTTGACAAAGACCGAGGCGTTTACTTTCCATAGCGGCGGCGACCATTTCAAAGGTCTTGCCTGCGCCAACTTCGTGTGCAAGCAAGGTGTTCCCGCCGTAGAGAATGTGAGCAACGGCATTGAGCTGATGTTCACGGAGCTTGATTTCGGGGTTCATACCGCTGAACACGATATGAGAGCCGTCGTACTCACGGGGACGATTGGAGTTGAAAAGCTCGTTGTACTTCGTGACAAGCTCCTGTCGTCTGTCCGGGTCTCTCCAAATCCAATCCTGGAACGCATCTTTGATTGCCTGCTGCTTCTGCTGTGCAAGGGTCGTTTCCTTGGAGTTCAGCACACGTCTTTCCTTGCCGTCGGGGTCAGTTACGGTGTCATAGATACGAACATCACGCAGATTCAGAGTGTCCTCCAAAATCTTGTAGGCGTTGGCTCTGTCCGTGCCGTAGGTCATATAGGCGTTTACGTCGCTGTAGGACGGCTGAGATTTCCCCGTAATGTTCCATTCTGCCGAGAAAGGCGAGTAGTTCACTTCGATGCTCCTGCGCAGGTAATACGGCGGTTCAAAGGTCTCCACCATAAACTGCTGAATATAGGACTTGTCAATCCACGTTGCACCGAGGCGTACTTCGATTTCAGAGGCATCCAGGTCTTTGGGCTGTGCCATTTTAAGAGCTTCCACATTGTCGGCAATCTCGTTGCGGTGGTTCGCATCTTCGGGAAGAAGGTCAAGAGCTTTCTGATAGTAGGCGAGCTTTTCACGGACGTTACCGGAGAGAAAATCATCAGCAGTACGCCAAGTGTACGGGCCATCGGGCTTGCGGTTGAAATCCATATAGATAACGCTACGCAAATCGCTTGCGAGTTCTTCTTCGCTCTTGCCGGTCAGAGAGGACATATACTCCATATCCACACGGGCTTTCTCTGCGATAGAAACTGCCAGAGCTTCCGCAGCCGTGTCAACCGAGGTCACGACCTCGCTCGGCTTAATGGTACGCTTGGTGAACATATCCGCCTTGCGTTTGAGGTTGTTGTCCTCGTCGAGCACTTCCAGAGAGCAAAGCAGATAATAGGAGCTGTCGTCTGCAAAAGCAAGTGCGTTGCCACGGCTGTTGATAAGACCGTGTTTTGCTGTGAATTTGTCGTAGAGGTCGTTCAGCTCTCTTTGGGTCTCACGGATGGTCGCATCCGAAACGAAACCGTCCATCTGCTGACCGATGAGCTTTTGAACGCAGTCCCGAAGCTCCACCATACCCTTAACACGCTCCGTTGCCGTTGCGTTGAGTTCGGGCTTCACCATTCGGCTGTTTTCACGGTAGTACACATCGCCGTCCACCACGGTATAGGAGTAGTTCTTTACGTTCGGGTCTGCCGGGATAGAGGTATCAATGGCTTCACCATCACCGAGTTCGGGAAGCTCCGCTTCGGTATAAGTGCCCTTGATGTTCTGGATAGCGTACTTGAGCTGAACGCTCAAATCCAAGCCCTCATACGGCTCAACAGTAAAGTCCTGTTTACCGTACTGTGTGCTTTCCGAGGTCTGGCGACCAAGCACCATTTCGGGGTTGTCGATGAAATAGCTGTTGATGGCAAACCCGTCGTCGTTCTTGCCAAGATGCACCCAATCGGGTTCAATCTCAATCGGTCTGTCACGCTTTTGCAGGAAGATGATGTCGGAGACGACCTCTGTTCCTGCGTTTGCCTTGAAAGCATTGTTGGGCAGACGGATAGCACCGAGCAGTTCGGCTCTCTGTGCGATATACTTACGCACTTCGGGAGATTGCTTATCCATGGTGTATCGGGAGGTCACGAACGCAACCACACCGCCCGGTCTTACCTGGTCGAGAGCCTTGGCAAAAAAGTAATCGTGGATAGAAAAGCCGAGCTTGTTATAAGCACGGTCGTTCACTTGGTACTGACCGAAAGGCACGTTGCCGATAGCGAGGTCATAGAAGTCTCGTCTGTCGGTGGTCTCAAAGCCTGCAATAGTGATGTCTGCCTTGGGGTAAAGCTGTTTTGCGATTCGCCCTGTGATGCTGTCCAGCTCCACGCCGTAGAGCTTACTGTTCTGCATCGTTTCGGGCAGACAACCGAAGAAATTGCCGACGCCCATAGACGGCTCCAGAATGTTGCCGGTCTCAAAGCCCATATTGCCAACGGCTTCATAGATAGCCTTAATGACGGTAGGACTTGTATAGTGAGCGTTCAGTGTAGAACTTCGTGCTGCGGCGTATTCTTCGGGAGAAAGGGTTGCGTATAGCTCTGCGAACTCGTTCTTCCAGTTGTCCTTTGTTTCATCAAAGGCATCTGCCAGACCGCCCCAACCGACATATTTCGACAAAATAACCTGTTCTTCCGGTGTTGCCTGTCTGCCGTCAAACTCCAATTCTTTCAGAAGATTGATGGCATCCATATTCATACGGAACTTTGCTTTCGGCGAAAAGCCTGCGTTCGCCGTCACCACGTCTTCGCCCAGGTGGTCATCGGTGATTTGGAAGTTGTGAAGCTCCGGTTTAGGGGTAGGCGGTTCGGGTTCGACCGCCTTGATGGTGCGGATTTCCACATCATACGGAAGATGATTGTCCTCCGCAGAGTAAAACGCCACGGTCTCGGACTCCAGTTTCGGCTCGGTAGGCAGCTCCGCATTACACTGTGCTTCGCTGATCTCCACGAGCCTACGCATAAACTCAATGGATTCACTTCTGAAAATCGGAAAGCCCGTTTGGTTCTGGAAGGTCACGTCCTGCAGGCTAACGCTTCCGAAGTCAAGATTTACGCTGTCAACGATAAATCTGCGACCGTCAATCTCATAGGTGGACTCACGAGGGACAAGGTGTTCGGCTGCAAACTCCGCATCGGTCATACGAGGTGGTTCATCGGGATGAAGAACCGCTTGTACCTTGTCACGGAGACCGGGTTCCAGCTTCAGCTCGGCATTATCAATCCAGTCGTACGCATCGTTCCAGTTTGCAAAGCTGATAGGATAGCTGTCCGTGTTGGCATAGAAAACGATAGGCTCGCCGGAATATCCAACGTTGTGCTGATACACATAGCCTGCCACATTCATAGCTTCCACAAAGGTCTGCTGTTCATCGGTCAACCTTGCAATCGCTTCATTTCGTTTCGCTTCCTGTTCGGCTTCCCACGCTTCAACGGACTCGGAAAGTGACTTCACATCTGCGTTTACCTGCTGAATAAAAGGGTCATTGTCGAGCTTTTCGGGTTCGACCAATTCGCCGTTCACGATACCACGCTGGGCAAGCTCCGCACGGATATACACGGGGTCAATATCGTCCAGACGGTCGTATTCCTCTTGGGTATAAAACCTGTCCTCCTTGATGAGTTGTGCCACTCGGCGCTGTACCTTTGCCCAGGACATTTCATAATCAATGTCCGTACCTGTCACGGTGATGTGCAGGGGCTTCGATACATCGCCGCCGTATTCCTTGGAGAGCCAAGCGGCTGTGTCACGCTCACGGGCGTGGTCTGCCATATAGCGAACCACGGAACGCTTGCTTTCTATATCGCCATTCCATCTTTGCAGAGCTTCATCAATTTCAGCTTGCGTGATTTCACGGGAGACAACGGGAGCTTCAACTGTCGCAGGTGGGGACTCATTTGGGGCTTCTGTAACGCTTACAGGCTCAATTTCAGGTTCTTGGGATAATTCCTCAACCGCCGGGAGAACGGGCAAGGAACGGCTTATATGCTCGTTTACGATGCCGTTAAACTCCGAGACAGTAACGCCGTGGGTGGCACGGAGCTTTTCAACGGACTGCTCCAAAGTGTGGGCAGGAATACCGCACATTTCCACTCGTCCGGCACCGGCAACGGGGCGTGTGGTCAGATTGAGGTCAAGCAGCTTTGCAGCGGTTTTGGCATCCTCGCCGTACGTTTCAAAGAAATCTCCGACTTGGAACAGCACAATATCATCGGGATGTTCGTGCTTGATGTCGTTATATGCGTCCATCAGCTTGCGGAATTGTCCCTCACGGGTCTGCATTTCCTCATACTTGGCTTTCTGTTCGGGGGTGAAATATCTGCCGTTTCGGATAAGGTTTTCAAAGCGTGTGAGAACCTTGTTCCAGTTCAGCTCCACATCGGCACAATCGGGCTTCTGCAAGCGGATGCCCTTGCCGGAGCTGTCAATCCATCCACGACCGGATACAGAGTGAGAGCTGCCGCCGATACCGTACTCGTTCTTTAGGAAGTCTGCCTTTTCCTTAGAGTTGTGAGAGCCGGTAAGATAACCGTAAATACGACCCTTGCCGCCCTTGACATTACTGCCTCGGTTCAAGGTCGCATCAATCTCGTCCTCGGTGATGAACATTCCCACCTTCGGCACTTCTGCCATATCGGAGGTACATTCACGCCTTGGCAAGTCAAGGTCTTGCAGAGCGTTCCAAATCTCAACGGGCTTGTGGTAGTGGAAACGCATTACATCACGTTCTGCTTTGTAGGCATCCATAAAAGCGGCGTAATCGGCAGACAGCATTTCACGGAAAGTGGGGTCTTTCAAATCCTCTGCGAGCCTTGCGGTCGCATCGGGAAAACCGCCTCTGCGGTAGTCCTGCAAAGTGCCGAGAACATTCTGCTCCCTGGCTTCATCGCTCAAATCCCCACGGATATACCACAGCTTATGAGAAAGCTCGGTACGCTCGTGAAGCTCCGCTTCGGCAAGCTCCACATTGGTGGCGTACTTGCCCTCATCCATAAGCTGACCGATACGCTCGGCGGCATCCTCCCAAGAAATGACCTGTGCGGTCTTGGAATATCTCGCCGTTCTGCCTTTGGCAAGGTGAATACCGTCCTCGGCATACCATACCGAGAACTCACCACGCTCGGACTTTAATCCTGCGCCGCCGTGATATTCCTTTTGGAGCAGAGACACGATTTCATCCATCGGCTTTTGCTTTTGGAAAGCCGCAGCTACATTCATTCGTGTGTGCTCTGAGTTGCTTGCAAGGCGAAGCACATCGTCAATATCCTCCTGGGCAAAAGAAAAAGCGAAGGGTGCAGGTTTTACACTCTCCGCTTCATCAATGAAGGATATTTGTTCTTGTTCACTTGGGAATAACCCTACGTCAAAGAGGGTTAGCTGTCCGGTTATGCCAGAACCAGTTCTGCGAGAATTGTTTCTTCGGCTTGCGCTTTGAGGTTGTTCATCAAGCCCACCCACTTCATCGGGTCGCTGGCTTTCAGTTCCTCCGTCACGCCGTTCGCTTTCATCAGTTCGGGCATCATCTGTTCCATTCTGCGGTTCGCCGTCTCGTCGATTTCCCTCAGATGCGGGTACAGGCTCTCCGACAGAATCATCTGGTTCCACAGCACCGGTCTGTGCTCCTGCAGGTACTGCTTCCGCATCCTGCCATACTTGCCCAGGGGCTTCGTCTCGGTCTCGGTCAGCGTCAGATTCGGGATAAAGTAATCCCCGTTCTTCGTGTAGTTCAATGTGTTCTCCATAACTCTGTGTCCTTTCCGCCTGCTGCTGCAGACTTGCTTCTCGCTCGTGATTTTTTACTGTGACCGCAATCTGCCTTAAAACCTGCTCGGAGGTATTGCTGATAACCGTGCCGAGGGCAGCGATTGTGTCACGGGTGTTAAAGTCGAATACGCTCAAAAAGTCCTCGTGCTCAAAGTAATCGCCGGGGTTCAGGCCACAGCGAGACATGAGCGTGTAGGTGGTGCTCACGGTAGCGGCATTGCGGAACGCAACCTCTACGTTGTAATCATCATACTCCTCAAGGAAGGAATCGGCAAGGATGCCGAGGATGTCACGGCGGTTGTCGTTCCAGTATTCGGTCACGAGCTTGGATGCAATTTTCTCCAGTTGGTCGGCAAGACCTTTCTCACCGGAAACGCCAAAGCGATTTTCCAGAGCTGCGGTAACAGTGTCTTGATGCTCGTCCTTGTACTCCCAAAGATTAAGGCGGCGAGAGTTCTCTCTGCCGCCTGTATCGGAAACATCAAACACATATTTGAGCCTTGGATTGTCGCCGGATGTGTCAATCAAAGCGATGCCCTTGGTGCCACGACGGACATATCTGCCCATCTGCTTATTCCAAAGGTCATAGTCGGCACAGGCAGTTGCGTTTGGCTTTTGGGCGAAAATCATCAACTGCTCGTGGAACGGGTACTTATACAGTCGTCCCATTGTTTCAAGGAACGCCGTCCACTCACCAAAACTGCCTGTGACCTGCCTTGCTGTTCGGTCTGCCATTTGTGAGTAAAAGTCCAGTTTACTTGGCAATGTAAAAACCTCCTTCTGAAATGTTAGCCGTGTGTTGGTGTCCTGTCGGCTATGTAATTGTAAACTTTCTTGAGCCTATTGAAAAAATCTTACCAATAGCGTATAATATACCCATACCCCCATAGGTATAAAGGAGGATGTTATGAGTAAATGTATGGACACCTTCAATCTACACCGTAGATTGAATAAAATCATCGGTCAGATTCAAGCCATCGACCGAATGATTGACGAGGACAAGCCTTGTGAGGAAGTGCTATCGCAGTTAAACGCTGTGAAATCAGCAGTACATAGCTGCGGAAAGGTTGTGTTGGAAGGTCACATCAAGCATTGTGTTCGTGATGGTATCGAAAACGGAGATGCAGATAAGACTATCGAGAGCTTTACAAAGGCAGTAGAGCGTTTCGCTAATATGAGATAACACGATGAAGAAATCTAATAGCAAAATAAAAGCAACGGTATTTGCCATTCTTGCCGCCGTTTTTTATGCTCTTAATATGCCTGCATCCAAGGTGTTGCTAAAGAATGTCGAGCCTACTATGATGGCAGCGTTTCTGTATCTTGGTGCAGGAATTGGCGTTGGCATATTGTTCTTTTTCAAGCGCAAGAAAATTGACAAGGCGAAGCTTTTAACAAAAAGTGATTTGCCCTATACTCTCGGAATGATTTTCTTAGATATATTGGCACCGATTTTTCTGATGTTCGGCTTGCTGCATACCACATCATCCAATGCTTCGCTACTGAACAATTTTGAAATCGTTGCTACCTCGCTGATTGCACTATTGGTTTTCAAGGAACTAATTTCAAAGCGTCTTTGGGTTGCGATAGTGCTAATTTCCTTATCAAGTGCAATTCTCAGCTTCGAGGATATGTCGAGCCTGCAATTTTCGTGGGGTTCGGGATTTGTGTTATTAGCCGCCTTGTGTTGGGGCCTTGAAAACAACTGTACCCGTAAAATTTCAGACAAAAGCCCCTATCAGATTGTTACCCTTAAAGGCATCTTTTCTGGTCTTGGCTCGCTGATAATTGCTCTTGTAATAGGAGAACAACTACCCGATATGCTACTTGTGCTGCTTGCCCTAAGTCTCGGTTTTGTGGCTTATGGTTTGAGCATTTTCTATTACATTAAAGCTCAAAGCATATTGGGTGCAGCAAAAACGAGTGCATACTATGCGATTGCACCGTTTGTGGGTGCTTTCTTGTCTTTTGTATTCTTGAAAGAAACACTCACACAAAATTACTTTATTGCGTTGGTTCTGATGTTATTGGGTTCAGCCGTAATTGTTGCAGATACAATGATTACCTATCACGCACACGCCCACACTCACATTATGACCCACACGCACGATGGCACTACCCACAGCCATATGATTGAACACAGTCACCCTCATTCTCATATTGGAGAAGATGAAAAACATCATCATGCACACCCAAAAGATAAAATAGATGATTAAAGTCATAGCCGCCCGAACAGTTCGGGCGGCTCGCTTGATTTTATTCTTCATCGTCGAAATCGGGGTACAACTCCAGCTTGCCGTAGTCATCGTCGGTCATGGCTTCCAGTTTAGCGATGGCAGAGTCGGTCATAGCACGAAGCTCGATTTCCTCCCGGTCAAGCTCTGTTCTCATATCACGCAGAGCTTTCAGCGTACCCATTCTGTCGCCGGTATCATAGATACACATAAGGTTCATTTCATCGTTTGAGAAGTTCATATTAAATCCCTTTCCGCACTTCTGTGCTGTGTAGTTTGCTGTCTGTCCTCGGTTTGGTACTGACGGAGCTTTGCGAGAACGGACGGTTTCTTTGATTTGGTTTCTTCCTTCTTGGGAACAGGAGCTTTGACCGGCTCTTTCGGTGCGTTATTGATAACACCATCAATCATACCGTAGTCATCTTCCAACTGCATTTCTGCGTTTTTCAGATAATTGTCGGTATTGTGGAAGTTGTGCAGCTCCTTATATCCAACGCTGTCAACGTAGTGATAGGATACCACACCTGCCTGCTTTAACGCCACGATGTCGCTGATAGAAAGGCTGTGTCCTGTGAAGTCCTGGGGGTGCTCGATGTTGAAAACACGGTACAAATCCTCTAACTTATCCATCTGGCTGCCGTCCTTGGTGAGTGCTCCGGTATAGATAAGCTCATAATTTTCGTACTGCGGTTCAATGCCCTTGGATTTCAGATAGTCGGAGTTCATAAAGCGAATATCCGTGGTGGCATCGTCACGCTTCAACTGATAGATAGCGTAGGTGTCACCGGGACTTTCAAGGAACGCCTGCTCACGCTTCTGGCGGATAATATCGGCATCCATAGGGGGCACTTCGTTTTTGATGGCATCCCAATCCTCACGGGTGATACCAAAGCAACCGGAGAACAGAACAATGTCCTCGGTGTCGAACGCCATCGCTTCGGTGTTGCCCTCGTAGAGCATATAAATGGGAACATCACGCTCAAACAGCTCCAATGCTCGTTCCTTGGAAAGAGGAAGCATATCCGAATCCATATAGCCGTAAGCGTTCATCGCCTCGATAGACATAGACGGGTCGGGCATATATCCGTTATCGGGAGCTTGGGTAGGAGGTTCCTCCTCAATAGGCGGGTCGATTGCCGCTGTACTCTCGCCGGAAGCCGTGCTTTCATCAACCGCTTCCGTCATCGCAGGTTCGGCGTTGATTTTTCTTGCCTGCCATTCTGCGTGAGCAAGGTCGTTTGCCTGTTCCTCGGTCATTCCTTGCTCCATGAAATGGTCTACCATTTCCAGAATGTTCATTTCTGCCAAAGGCTTTTCTTCGGTTTCAATCGCCATTTCAGCCTCACGCTCTTTCATAATATCGGCGTAGTGACGGTCGATGTCGGTAATCAGCTCGGAGGATGTTTTGTTGATGGTCTCAAGGCTCGCACGAAGCTCTTTCAGTTCCTTGTCCTTCGACCAGGTGGCGATATAGCCGAAGCTGTTTTCACCTGTAGCAATACCATAATAGGCACAAACGGCAAAAGAAATGCTTTCGGCTTCGACCTCCTCGGTGTTGCGGTCTTTTCTCTGTTCATTTAAGAAACGGTAAGCGGAAATCTCACCGCCGACAAAGTTCAGACCTTCCTCCTCAGTAAAGGTCAGCCGTCCATTTTCGCCAAGGTCAAGGGGCTTGGCTGTAATAACCGAACCGGCATGATTGACAGTAACGTGGTTTTCCACCGTGATAGGCTGTCCTGGGTCATCGTCAGAGCCACGCAGGTCATAGACATACATTCCTTCGGGAATGGTGGCAGGGTCAATGCGACCGTTGGAGAACAGACCGGGTACATCGAAAATCTCGACCTCTTGATACTTTTCGGCATCTTTCGGTTCTTCGATTTTCTTCTGATTGTGGAGCTTGGAGTGTGCGATTTCGTGGACGACGGCAGAGACCGTTTGCACTTCGCTCATACCCTCACGGATGGTAATTCGCTGATTATCCAGGGAAAAATAGCCGTCTGCGTTATCCGCAATCGGCTTGAAGTCAATCGGTACGGGAGAGGAACGCCGCAAGGCTTCCATAAAGACCTCGTAGTTCTGCACATTGCCCTGGAGGTCAGAGGCGAGCTGCGGCAGGGGTTTTCCGTCTGTCTGCGACACATCAAACACCGTTACGGGCTTGAACATCGGGATTTTGATTTCCTTTTCCTCGACAATAACCTTGCCGTCCGCATCCAGCATAGGCAGGTTGGTGTCGGGGTCACGCTTTTCTTGCTCAATCTTCTTTTTGTAGGGCGTGGGGGCGATGATTTTAATGCCTTTTTCGCCCTTCATCACGTTACGCTCGAATTGGTCTCTCCACTTGTTGAAGCCTGCCACCAAAGTGGCGTCGGGCCTCTGCATATAGATGAGCATTGTGTTGTTCACGCTGTACTTGTGAAAACGGCTCATCGTGCGGAGATATTCAGCGTACTTGTCGGATTGAAAGAGTTCTTCGATACCTCTTTCTATGCTGTCGGTAATGTCTTTCAGTCTTTCCTTGTTGGTCTGCTTTTCATTCTCAGCCATAGACTAACTCCTTTCAAAAAAATTAGCAGCCTTAAACCGAAGTCTAAGACTGCTATGTAATGCTCTGGTAGGATATAAGAAGCCAATCGCTTGGATTGCTCCTTGCGATTGGCTTCATTTATCCGTTTATTAAATTAGCTGACCGGGAAGTTTCAGTTTTTCCTTTTCGGGAAACTGTTTGTCAAATTCCTCTGCGGCTGCTTCATCGGCGTACTGTCCCATTGGTTGATAAAATACACCTTCCACACCGTCAAGATAACCTTGTTTCAGTTCTTTTAAGAGGAAGTACGGCACAACAGCATCCCTCGGCTCACCCTCGTAGTGAATTTTCTTTTTGCTTGCAAGAATAAAGCCACTTTTGCTGTAAAAATCAATATTACCCTCAAAGCATACTGCACCATATCCAAGCTCGGTAGCTTTTGCAAGAGAATAGTCAAGTAAAGCCTTTCCATATCCCTGCCGTTTAAGCTCATTTGCGACGCAGATTGGTCCCATTGTAAGAACAGGTATGTGAGCATCATCATCGGTTATAATTTCTGCTTTGGTAAAAGCGTTTTGACCGATGATTTTGCCGTCAAGCTCCATCACAAAATAAAGTTCACGGATGAAATCGGGATTTTTCCTTAATTCGTGAATAAGATAATGCTCCATACATCCGGGACGATACACATTCCAGAACGCTTCTCGAACAAGGTTTTCAACTTCCTTATAGTCTTTTTCTGTTTCTAAACGAATATTGTAATTTGTTTTCATCTTATTTTTGCTCCTTTGAAAATAAATCAGAAAAGGCGGAGACTTTGCGGTATTGTAGTATTTGCGAAGCCTCCGCTTACGCTACAATATCCATTGGCTTGTTGTTCTTCAAACAGCATTTACCTCTTTAATAAATTTAATTTGAAGCCGAATTGCAATCGACTTTAATTATTATAGCACATTTTTCTGATTCTTTCTACAGATTAGATGTAAATTGTATAAGACTATGTAATTTGCCGACCCGTAAGGAATAGTCCCACAGGTCGGCATTGTCGTTATTCCTTGCCGAAATCCAAACTGTAAAGTGTCTTTGCTCCGTCGTCGGTCATTACGAGGGTTGCATCGTAAGACTTTCCGGTTTTCTCGGAGAAGATACCCTTAACAGGGATACGACCGTTTTTCAGCAAGGTCGCCGCCATTTTCTTGGACAGGGAGATTTTCTTGCTTGTAAGGAACTTGTTGTCACGCCACAGACCGAAGCGGCAATCGTTGGTCTCGCAGAAAAAGCCCTTTTTACTTTCGGTAACGTCACCACCGCAGCGAGGGCACTTGCCAATTACATCACGACCGGAGGGAAACAGAACCTCCGCACCCTTAATGACAGAGTAGGTTTTGATAAGCTCGCTGACCATAAGGGAGATTTCTGCCATAAAGGTATCGGCATCCATTTCGCCGTTTTCCACCATTTTCAGCTTGTGCTCCCATTCTGCGGTGAGCAAGGGGGACTGAAGCTGTTCGGGGAGAACAGTAATCAGAGAGATACCCGTCTGTGCAGGAATAAGGCTAACGGTCTTTTTCGCTTTCTTACGCTCCACAAATCCCGTAGCAATCAGCTTTTCGATGATACCGGCTCTCGTTGCAGGTGTACCCAAGCCCTTACGCTCGGCATCATCGGGCATTTCCTTTGCTCCTGCCACTTCCATAGCAGACAGTAGAGAATCCTCGGTAAAGTGTGCCGGGGGCTTGGTCATACCTTCCTTGATTTCGGAGCTTGCGACCTGCAGCTTGTCACCATCGGCAAGTTCGGGCAGAATCTTATCGGTCTGCTCCTTGTCATTGTAGGCTTTCCATCCGGTCTCCAAAACGGTCTTGCCCTTGGTGGTGTAGGTGTTGCCGTTACAGGTAATAACAGCGACCGTTTCACAATAACGATAGCTCTCGCTGACGGCACGGAGTACCTGCTTTGCAATCATCGTGAGAATTTCACGCTCTCCTGCAGGCAGAATGTTCAAATCGGTCTTGGCGGCAACCGTTGTAGGGATAATAGCGTGGTGGTCTGACACCTTTTTGCTGTTGCAGATCTGCTCACGCAGAACTACAGCAGGTGCAGACACTCCGCAGATACCAACCGAGCAATCGACCACGGCATTTACGCCGTTTGCCATATCATCGGTGAGATAACGACTGTCGGTACGGGGATAGGTGCAGAGCTTCTTTTCATAAAGGCTCTGAACGTAATCGAGGGTCTGCTGTGCGGTGTAGCCGAACTGACGGTTCGCTTCTCTCTGGAGCGTGGTCAAATCATAGAGTGCCGGAGCTTTCTCGCTCTTTTCCTTGCTTGTGACGGACTCCACCACAACAGGCTCATTGGCTTTAGGAACGACCGCCTCCGCATCGGACTTCTTCTTGAACTTCTCGCTTGCGGCTGTAAAAGAACCAAAGTCAAGCTCTGCCGTGTAGAAGGGTTCGGGCTTGAACGCTCCAATATCCGCTTCACGCTGAACGAGCAGAGCGAGGGTCGGAGAAACCACACGACCGACATTCAAAGTGCGGTGATACAACACGGAGAAAAGACGTGTTGCGTTGATACCGACGAGCCAGTCAGCCCACTCACGGCAACGGGCGGCGGCAAAGAGGTTGTCGTACTCCTTGCCGTCCTTCAGCTCACGGAAGCCTTGGGCGATAGCGGCATCTTCCATAGAGGAAATCCAAAGGCGATAGATAGGCTTTTTGCATCCGGTCATCTGATAGATGTTGCGGAAGATAAGCTCGCCCTCACGCCCTGCATCACAGGCGTTGATGACATTGGACACGTCGGGTCGATTCATCAGATGCTTCAAGGTAGCGAACTGGCTGTACTTGTCACGGGGGATTTTGTACTTCCAGTTGGCAGGCACGATGGGCAGGTCGTTATAGCTCCATTTGGCATACTTCACATCGTAGCTGTCTGCGTTGGCAAGCTCGCAGAGGTGTCCGAACCCCCAGGATACGATATAGTCACGACCCTCCATGTAGCCGTCCTTGCGGTCTTTTACACCGAGGACGGCAGCGATGGACATACCCACAGAGGGCTTTTCAGCAATTACCAATCTTTTTGTCATGTTTGTCTTTCTCCTTTTTTCGCTTGATAGGCTTTCTGACGCTCCTTGTTTTCATGGAGCTTCTTCAAATATCTTTCAAAAGCGAGGTCATTGGCGATGTCCTCTGCGACATCTGCCAACATCACTCGCTCCACACAACTGTCAAAGAAACGCATTATCCTTTGTTTTCCTCGCTTTCCGCCATCAAATCAGCATCGTCAATTTCGGTCTCCTCGTCGTAGTCCTCGTCATCCTGTCCGAAGTCGTAATCGTCAAGGTCGTTGTTTCCTGTGGTCTTGTCCTTCGGCTTGCGGATTTTGAACCAGTAGAACGCACCGCCGCCTGCACCGGCAATCAGAAGAATGATAACGGGCATGGGATTGGCGGCAGGCTTTTCCTCGGCAGGTTCTTCGGTCGGCTCAGTGGGTTCGGTTTCAACCACCGGCTCTCTGCCGACACACTCACTCATATTGGTGCGGCAAATCTCGCAGTCGGTCTTGATAGCACCAACGGCGCATTTATCAGTACAGGAGCAAACCGGAGCCTGTGTACCGTCTTTGTTTGCCTCAATCAAAGTCATAAGGTCTGCTTCGTCCACCAGATTCATGAAGTACACATTCTCCTGGTCGCCGTTGCGGTCGATAACAAGGTAGAAGATGTTTCCGTTCTTCGATTCCAACGTGATGAACTGCTTATCTCGCTGAGGGCTGTTTTCGGTAGCTTCCGCTTCAACCTGGAAAAAGTCATCAATAAGGCTCAAATTGCCACTTGGCGTAAAGGCTTCTCCGCTTTCTCCATCAGCGCCGCCGACACCGTTCGACATGAACTGCATAATCATGGAAAGCAAGGCAGAGTCAATATTGCTGTTCTGCTCGGCTTCTTGCATAAGCTCCAGATAGTCGCTGTGAACAAATCCTTTCTTTTCGGGAACGATGACCTCATACCAATCGCCCTCGGAGCCGATAACGGTGACTTCCTCGCCGCAGCGGAGCTGGTCGATAATCTCATAGCTCATACCGGCTCCGGTCCGCAGATTTAGACGACCGCCGTTTGTCACGACTTTTCCGGTGGTCTTGATTTCCTCGGTGACAGCATCGTTCAAGGTGATTACCACGCTGCCATCCTCATTGATGACATAGGAATAAGGAACTTCCTCTGCACCTTCGGTCGGCTCGGCGGTTTCCGTGGGTTCGGTGGCTTCTACGCCCGTGGTCGGTGCTTCGTCGCCGCCCGAAGCAAATGCTGTAATAGAAAAGCTCGCCATGCAAAGCACAGCGAGCATAAGAGCAAAAATTTTTCTGAATTTATTCATGACTGTTCATTTCCTCCGTTTCCATAGTTTCGGGAATGGACACAGACGGGATGGGGTTCTTCTTTGCTGCCGTAATCAGCTCAAAGAGAGCGTCGGGCGACAGACCGTACTCCCGCACCATTCCGATGATGTCCGTGTTCTCGATGCGGATAATGTCCACATCAATCTTCTTGTTTCTTTCCTGCAGTGAAGCAATCTTCGCCACATTCTTTTCTCGCTCCTCACGGAGTTTCACGACTTTCGGGTTCATAACATCCTCCTTTACGGACTTGGTAAACGCCCATAGGCTAAAAAGTGCTGTTGCCAGTAGCTTGAGGAAAGGTCAGCATACTGGATAGGGTCGCCACAGTGAATCATCCGGTTATTGCCCACATAGATACCCACATGGGAAGCTCCCGTGGTATCGTAGGTGCCCTCAAAGAATACCAGGTCACCGGGGCGAACATTGGATGAAGAAACTCTCGTACAGATACCCAGCAGACCCGAAGCACCAAGTCTGCCGATATTCCAGCCCACACCGCAGTTGTTGACCACCCAGGAGACAAAACCGGAGCAGTCAAAGGAAGTCAAAGGTGAGGAACCGCCCCATACATAGGGATAGCCCAGGTATTTCTCTGCTTCCTCCATCATAGCGGCGAACTGTGGGTCAGACAGAGCATCCGCCGGGATTTCATAATTCTCATACTCGGTGCTGTAATAGCGGTTCACATACGACGAATCCGGGAACAGGTCGGGACGATTCCCAAGGGAACTCATATAGGTGGCGTACATGGAGAGTTGGTCTTGGCTCATGATATACACCGGCACATGAGAGAGGTTAAAGTTTTCAAGCTCCACTGTGCAGATGTAGTAGGTGTAAGGGACTTCAACCTCGTACTCATATTCCTCGGTAACGGTTTCTCCTGTGTCGGGGTCTGTATAGGTGGTGGTTCCGGTTCTGGTTTCCGTCCGATACCTCGTTTCGGTTGTGACCGTTTCCGTTAGAATATACTGCTTGTCGAACAGCATTTGGATGGTACCGCCGACCTCATCAATCGTCCATTCACCGCCGTGCAGGGCTGAGATAGCAGAAATCAGCACATAGGGGTCGTGTTCGATTTCATCCAAATCGTAGTGGTATTCATCGTAGTCATGGGTGCTTTCGTAGTTGTCCAGGTACTCCTGCAGCTCTGCTTCAAGGGCACAATACTGAGCCTCCGCAGCCTGCATATCGGCATCCTGGGCAGCGTAGGTGGAAGCACTAAAACCGGATACACCGCTTTGTACAATGACCGAACAAGAAGAAACGACACCGAGTAAGAACGCCACGATTAGAAAGAGACCCACGACTATCAAGGCTCCTTTCCAATGCCCTTTGAAAAACGCTGCTGTTTTCTTTGTTCCTTCTGTGGCTTTCTTTGCGGTCTTTGCCGTGGTTTGCGCTGTCTGCGCCGTATTCTTTGCACCTTTGCCAGCCTTTGCCGCCATAAATTCCTTTTTAATGGCTCGCTTCTGCTGCCATCTGGAATAGGGGTTGCTGGAAAACTGTGGGTTCTGCTGCTGAGCCTGCTTATTCAGCGCACGGATATTGGCTTTGTCTGCTTTTACCTCGGCATGAGCTGCCGCACGGTAAGGCTTGAGCTTATGGGAACGGTGTGCGGATTCAAGTGTCCGCACACCGCCCTCGGCAACTTCTTCCAGTTTGTGAGCACCATCCACGCCCACATTATCCTCCTCGGTCTCCCGGATTTTGCGGTGCGCTGTTCCAAGCACGGTGTTGACCGGCGTGGCAGTTACCGCATGGGAGAGCTTGGAGGGTGCTTTCTTTTCCACTTCCTCAAAGTGCAGTTTTACCGTGACCTTGCCATCCTCGCCCACAATACGCTCTTTGCGTTTGACGGTTTTCTTCGGGATTTTTGCCTCGGCTTTGTCCAGCTTGTCCGCCGCTTTATCGGCTTTCCGAATGACCTTTTCAAGCTCCGGGGATGCCCGTTCTTCGTCGGTAAACTGCAGCCTTGGCGAACGCTTACTCATAGGCAATCACCTCCCATCGCAGGGTAAGCAGGGTTAGTCCTCAATGACGATGTGAACGGACACCTTATCACCGAAGATGTTGTGAATTACAGCGGACATGGCTCCCAGCATTTCGATAAAGTCATCCACGCTTTCTACGCCATCCTCGTCATCGTCGAAGCCGTCCGCTTCATCCTCGGCGCAACAGCCGCAGCAGTCACCGCAGCGACACTCAAAGTTGCAGTTATCATCTTCCTCATCGTCGATGGGATAATAGCCTGCATCTTCGGGAGCAATCAGCTCGTTCTCCATCAGTTCGGCAAGGGCATCCTCGTCATCAAAAACAAGGTAGGATTTGGGAATGCCCCAACTGTCAAACAGCTTTTCGGCGGCGATGGCGTAGGTTGCCGCCATTTTCATAATGGGTTCGTTTTCATGGGTGGCTTTCAGTTTACCGATGTGGTGAGTGAGCTGTTTCACAAAGGAATACAGCATCACCTTTTCGTCGATGTGCTTGATGTAGTCGTCCTTGTGAATGAGATAGTGTTCGTTGTTCATAGTGAAATCCTCCTTAATTCTTAGCCGTCTGTTCCTGCGGCTTGGTGGTCATGATACGGTACAGTTCGGTATCCTTCGGGAATCGGTCAACGAAAGGCAGGATAACGGAGCCATAAAAAAGCAGCCCTTCGCCTTCACCGCTGTGGGTGACATACGAGAGCTGGTGAGGCGATATATTCAGATGCTTGGCAAGAATCTGACGGTCGCCGGATGCCTGGTTCAGCATATAGATATAGTCAGAGTTCTCGAAGATGTTCTCAACCTCACGGCTGGATAACAGGTCTTTGACATTCTGCGTGATACCCGTGGGGATGCCACCCCATTTACGGAATCGCTTCCAAATCTCGACGCTGTATGCTGCTGTCTGCTCCTCCTTCAAAAGCAGGTGCATTTCGTCGATATAGTAGCGGGTGGATTTCCGTGCCTCACGGTTGACCGTCACCCTGTTCCACACCTGGTCCTGGACAATCAACATACCGATTTTCTTGAGCTGTTTTCCCAGCTCCTTGATGTCGTAGGACACGATACGGCTGTGAATATCCACGTTGGTACGGTGGTTGAACACATTGAGGGAGCCGGAAACATAGATTTCCAAAGCGGTTGCGATATAGTGGGCTTCTTTTTCCTCCTGTTTCAAAAGCTCGTTGTACAAGTCCTCCAGAATGGGCATCTTTTCGGGAACGGGGTCAGCCAGATAGTCCCGGTACACCAATCGCACACAACGGTCGATGACCGTCTTTTCGACAGGCTGCAAGCCCTCCTTGCCGCCGACAATCAACTCGCACAGAGAGAGGATAAAGTCAGATTTCAGCGACAACGGATTTTCGTCGTCCGAATAGTTGAGGTTCAAATCCATGGGATTGATATAGTGAGGCGAGGTCGGAGAAATGCGGATAACCTGTCCGTGCAGACGCTCCACCAGGGGACCGTACTCGGCTTCGGGGTCGCAGATGATAATATCATCATCGGTTACGAGAAACACATTGGCAATCTCACGCTTTGCCGAGAAGGACTTACCACTGCCCGGTGTGCCAAGAATCAAGCCGTTAGGGTTCTTCAGCTTCTTTCGGTCTACCATAATGAGGTTGTTGGAAAGAGCGTTGATGCCGCAGTACAGCGCTTCGTCGCCGGTCTGGAACAACTCCTGCGTGGTAAAGGGTACAAAAATAGCGACGCTTGATGTGGTCAAGCCTCGCTGAATTTCGATTTGGTTGAGTCCCAACGGCAGAGAGGACATCAGCCCTTCTTCCTGCTGAAAGTCGAGTCTTGTGAGCTGGCAGTTGTATTTCTGGGCAATGCTGGATGCCTGGAATACGTTGTTGGCAAGCTGCTGTTTGGTGTTTGCTGTGTTGAGCACAAGGAAGGTCAGAAGGAACATACGCTCGTTACGGCTCTGCAAATCCTGCAGGATTTTCTTTGCCTCATTGCCGTAGGTGGCAAGGTCGCTTGGAATGATGTCCATATCGTAACCGGAGCGAACTGCCTTTTTCTGTTCCTCAATGGTCATTTTCTGCAAATCGGTGATTTTACGCTTAACCGTCTTGATTGCCTTTACCTGGTCAACCGACTGAATGTGCATGGTGACAATCAAGCTGGACTCCATATCAAGGAAGTCTGCCAGCATACGGTCATTGAGTTCGGGAGCAAGGATTTGCAGGAAGGACACGGCACCCAGTTTCTTGCCGACACCGAACTCCTTGCCGTTTCTAAACTCAAAGGAGCTTGGGGCGATGAAGTCCTTTACGGAAAGTCCGGTGGGTGCCAGCCAGTCCCAAGAAAAGTTGAAATCAAGCTGCTCATCCATGTGGAACATCCCGTGCATCAAGGCAAGGCGCTGTTTGCCGTTCAAGGGTTCTGCTGTCACGCCGAGCCTCTTAAAGTTGTTGAGAATGTCGGTCTCAATGCGGTCAAGCCTCGGCTTTGCCTCCTTAACGCTTGCCGCTTCAATACCGAAGGTCAGATACTTGGTCTTGATAAGACCGTTGTTGCCACGGGCAAGCTGGCTTCTCAGCATATCCGTGTATTCCTCACGGATACCGTCAAAGTCGTCGCCCTGTGACGGGATTTCGATGCTGCTCCCATAGGTGTCCTTGTTTGCCGCCATATTCATAAAGGACAACTGGAATTTTACAGAGCTGTCGAAGTAGTTGAGGAAATCACACCAGCCCTCGAAGATAGCCGTTTTATCTTCGTTTTGATTGAGCTGATAGTTGATGTCCTGGAACTGGATGGTTTTGGTGAAGTAGCCGGGCTTCACACGGCAGATGCCGTCGGGAAACATTCGCTCAAAGGGAATGGAGTCCTGTGCCGACTTCTTCTTTTTATCCTGGTTTTTCGCTCTTGCGATGGCGGCTTCAATTTCTTTTCTTTCCGCCCTCGTGAGCTTACTTTTTGTGGACAATACGATATACCTCCTTATCGAGTTTTTCCTGTCGTTCCAGTACCGTATAGAAGTTGTTGGTCCGGTACGGTCGCTGCTTGGGACGCAGGATGCAGACCTGCACGATGTTACGGACAATCTTTTCCAGGGGCTGTCCGTTCTTTTCGTACATGGCCAGCATCATAAACGGCAAAAGGACGAGAATCATAATGAGCGACGCCACACTTGTGTCCATGCAGCTTTTACACAGAAAAAACAGAGGAATGGCAACCGCAGCACCGGAGCCGAAGCACACGAGCTGACGTTTGGTAAGGTTGAACATAACCTTGGTTTTGACTGCGTTCAGGTCTTTGGGTACGGGCACATAAGCCATATTTAACCACCTCCGTTCTTAATGTGCCGAGAAGATAGATTTAGCCATAGAGCCGGTCTTGAACAGGGTGAAGCACAGCAGAACCGTGTAACCCATGCAAGTCCAGATGGCATAACTGATGTCTGTTCCAACGGCGATGTTCTGAACGAGAGCCGCATAAATCGCCACACAGACAATAATGAGAAAGGCTTGGAAAGCTAACGCAAACAGGGAGCGCAGGTAATTCTGACCCATGTTTCCGCTTTCCTTGCTGACCATCGTTGCCATAGGGATAGGAGCAACGGAGGTCACGAGGTATATTTCAATCATGCGACCGTAGGTGATGATGAAAATACAGATAGTGAGTGCCCAAGTGCAGATGCCGACAAACAGGCTCTGGAACCACAGACCGAATAGCGGCCCCAGATCCATCGCCATAAGTCTGGCTTCCAAGTCCACAACGATTGAATTGATGTCGATGGAAGTATCATGTGCGATAACGCCTGCGGCACTATTCACTACACTCTGACCTACATCGAAAACGCCCATAACGATGTTCCATGTGTTGGTGACAATCAGCACGGCGGCAGCCGTCTTGAAAATCCACTTAAAGAACATCCAGGTGTCCACATCGCCGTGCATATTGTTTTTGTCCGCTACCATCTGGATTAGCTCCAGGGTCATAACGAACGCAAGTATGACACCGGCTATCGGGATGATGACGTTATCCGACAAACTTCGTATCATGTTGTAGATTGCGCCGTTCCACGCTTGGGGAGTCGCTCCCACTTGCCCTGCAATATCACCGACCTGTTGGTTCACGCTGTCGAACATACCGGAGAGATTACTGATGATACCGCTGACCAAAATCTCTTTTAGCCACTCGGTTATCGAATCCATAATCATTCCCATAGACGGCGTATCCCTCCTTTCAAGGGGATACCGCCGTCAAACGGTATCCCCTTATGGTCTGGAATTGATTTGCTTTCGGAAACAGTCCTTTAGAACAAGCTGGAGAGCAAAGGAACGAGGGTCGTACCGATGAGAGCGACACCGCCGCCTGCCATGAGCTGCTTCATACCCTGGGACTTTGCACCGGGGTTGTCGTTACCGTAACCTTCCAGAAGGTTGATAACACCCCAAATGCCAAGACCGGCACCAAGAGCAATAACGAGAGTCTGGAGGACACCAACTGCAGAAGTAAAAAATGCCATATACTAATGTTGCTGAAAGCTAAGAGTGTGCATTGGCACAAGTGCCGCACAGACCACAGAATCTTGCTTTCAGCGCTCCTTTCAAAAATTTTTGTTTGGTTTAATTTTTGAAAGTGGTCATTTTGTCTTTGGCGTCTTATCTATAATAAAAACCGCTTGTTAGGCGGTTGCTGACGCATCGGACGCATCTACTTCAAAAACTTCGTAAACATCGTCCGGTTTGGTTTTAAGACGGGTGGAGAGGTACTTTTCCACATCGAAATAGTTCCTGTCGTCTGCATCTGACAGGTACTTGTAGTTCGGGTGCTTGGTTATATCGAATTTATTTGACATAAACGGTCTTACACCACGAAGCTGCAGGATGCACTTACCGCCATCAAGGACGGCAAGCTCGTCTATCGTCGCAAGGTCTTTTCCGAGCTTTTGATAGTTAAGAGAATGAGAAACCTCTCTGCCACGGCTCTCACCAGTATTGAAGGTATCAATCGTTTCCTTGCCGAGTGACTGGTTCAGTTCTTTCAGCGTGGTCGGTTCCGCACCGCCCAGGAAGATACGGGAGTCCATGTTACCGATGATGGTGTCAGCATTGTCCTTATACAAAGCCTTTAACTGTGATTGTGCCTGCAGGACAAGACAGGCAGAGATTTCACGGCTTCGGATGGTGGCTACCAGCTTTTCAAGGTTCGGAATCTGACCGATATTCGCCGCCTCGTCGATAAGGCATCGAACGTGGACGGGCAATCTGCCACCGTACACGTCATCAGCTTTCTCACAAAGCAGGTTGAAAAGCTGCGAATAAATCATAGAGATTAAGAAGTTAAAGGTCGAATCGGTGTCACTCATAATGAGGAACAGCGCCGTCTTTCTAAACCTCTTATCCTTGGGGTCGTTGGGGTTAATGAATATCTTGTCGCCAAGCGTATCCAGCTCTAACTCATCGTACATGGTGATTTCACGAAGCTCTGCAATATCGAAGGGAGCCAGACGAGCACCGCAGCTCACCAAAATCGACTTAGCAGTTTTGCCAGCCGCTAAAGAATACTTTGCATATTGGCGCACCGCAAAGTGGTTTGGGTCTTTTTCTGCCAGTTCTTCAAACATACGGTCAACGGGATTTTTGTACTCCTCGTCATCCTCACGGACTTCCATAGCGTTGATGAACTCCAGCAGAGTGGCAAAGTTCTGTTCTTCCGGCGGAGCTTCATAGTGAATATATCCGATAAGAGCCGTGTACAGCAGCGTTTCCGCTTTCGTCCAGAACTCGTCACCGGATTTTCCGTCACCTTTGGTATTGGTGATTAGGGTTGTCACCAACTTCAAAATATCCTTCTCCGAATGGATATAAGCAAAGGATAGCGATAGGTAATCCTTTGATGTTATCTGCGGATTTTCCCCCGCCCTAAACCGGGCATGAACCTTTCAGCTCACCCGGCTTGCCATCAAAGATGTGATTGCGTGTCATTCTAACAACTCTCAACAGAAGCAAGGCTCCTAAAGCTATTCAGGGTTTTCATCTGCTTGGGTGTAAGGTTCAGGATTTCCATATATTTTGCGATGGTATCGATGTTTGTGGCGTGGATTAGACGGTGGGCGGCTTCGCATATAAGCGTAAGATTTTGGTATTTGTCCGTGCCGCCCAAATGCTTGGGAACTTTATGATGACAGTGGATATCGCCGATGGTCAGCGGTTTGCCCGTGAGCGCACATTTGCCCTGCTGTGCCGAATAGAGCGACAATCTGTTGTCGTTGTATTCGATGGAACAATGTAGAACAGGATTGCGCATCAGATAGTGCAGGGTATTCATATCAATGTTGTTCAAGCTGCTGTGAATTTCAGCCCTGCCCTCCGGTGTGTAGGAATTGACCGACCGTTTCTTTTGCTTGGCGATTCTGTGTCGTGCGTACCCAATCGGGGCAAGAGCGCAGCCCTCCACATATTTCAATTGATTGCTGTCACCATACCGATTTTTGATAACCGTGGAGATTTTACATGGAATTTTCCGTTTCCTTACAACTTTAGCAGATTTAAGCCTGTTTCGAAGCCGTGCTTTCAGGCTCTTGTGGACAAAGAAGGCGATGTCGTTCAAGTCATTGCAAATATGTGTTGCAAGCTCGTAATACTCATGAATACCGATAACATACGCATTGTATTTACAAACTGCGCTGTACAGCGTATGCTTACCCTGTGAAGGGAACTCGATATCATAAGTTAGCCGCGCAAGGTTTTCTCGAATTTTATCCAGCGCTTTATCCTTGATATGGCTTTCGACCGAATATTTTGTGCTTCCGTCCGGGCGTTTTCCCCGTGGAACAACCTTCATCTTGAATCCCAGAAACTCCGAATAGTGTTCTTTCAGGTTAATTAACTTGGATTTTTCGGGGCTGATATCCAGATTCAGGCGGTCTTTCAGCCAATTCTTTGTTGCATGGAACAGTTTTACCGCATTTTGATAGCTGCTGGTGAAGATTTTGAAGTCGTCCGCATACCGTACGAAGGAAATTTCCTTCAATCTGCTGAAAGCACGGAGCGAGGTGTACATATTCCCTCTGTTTTCGCTTCCATTTTTGTGCCGATAGAATTTGAACGGATGGCGTGTAGGGAAGTACTCCCATTGGCTTGCGAGCCACCAATCCAACTCGTTGAGCACTACATTTGACAAGAGCGGCGAAATGATGCCGCCCTGCGGCGTACCCCTTTTCGGGAAGCCGATACCGGCCACCTCCGCTTTCAGCATAGCTGAAATGATACTCAGCAGCTTCTTGTCACGGATGCCCAATGTCCAGAGTTGTTTCAGCAGCTTGCCATGGCTCACATTGTCAAAGAAGCCCTTGATGTCGATATCCACTACATAATACAGATGGCGTAGCTGCATATTGTTGTACACCTTGGAGATAGCGTTCTCCTGACTGCGATTTGGCCGGAAGCCGTAGCTTTGGTCATGGAATTTTGCTTCGCATATCGGCTCCAAAACCTGCAACACGCATTGCTGTATCAGTCTGTCCATGATGGTGGGGATGCCAAGCGGACGCTTCTTCGACGGGTCGTTATCTTTGGGAATTTCAACCCTGCGGACGCTCTGTGGAACATACCAGCGTAATTTGTTTTGTACTGCGCGGATTAGCTGCGCATCAGATAAATTTTCGAGATATTTAATTGTATGGTTGTCTATGCCAGCCGTTTTGCTCCCGCTGTTCTTCTTAATGTTGCGGTATGCCAACCGAATGTTTTCCGGCATAGTGATTATATCCACCAAATTCTTAAAGATTTTCCCTTTGCCGCTGTCGGCGTACAGCTTATCTTGAATGCTTTGGAAGTCATAGTATTCGGCATGGCGTAATTTTGCCTTCTTTTGAACCTTCGATTTTGTTGCCATAGTCGGGTACTCACCTGATTTCTCATGGTTTTCGCCTTTCTTAGTCCTACTCGAACCTATGATGTTTGTTAGGAATGAAAATGATACTTGCAATCCATCTCTGACTACAGCCCGTCCCTCTACCGCTTACTTTATTCACGGCTTCACAGGTAGCATGGCTGCACTTTCATTCCGGATTAAGAAAAGTTATACCGCACCTCCCGATATGGCCGACACGGTTTTCCTTTTCAGCGCTTCATAGCGTGCAATCGCTCCACGTCCGGAACTTTCCACGTTCCGTTACCTCTATCTGTTCATAATACCCTTAGGCTTGTCCTCTGGGCCTGCATGCTGGGTGACGCCTGTAACGCCACAGGGAATTTCATAACAACCAATTTTACTTTACCCCACATGCTCCGCTTACGCGGCAACGGCATTTCTGCCGTTTGAGACTTGTAGACCCGTACATTCGGACTTTTGTCAGTGGTCAGAGAACCACATTCTTTCCATAGGCATTTTATAGACCCCCGGCCTAACATCCCCGGCCACCTCTGGCTCGGTTTTGCCTTATCCCCAAAGGGACAGTAGCGGATGCAGACAGCCGACTTCAGCGTGCTGTGTCAGTCCCGGAGACTGCACTCCGTTTCCTCCAACGCAGTATCAGGGGGAGCGTTTCAGGGCGTTACCCCATCATTCCACTCCTCGAGGTATCAGTTAGGAAAACTATGTTTTCCCGCCGCTTTTACCTTTTTGCAGGATTAATCCCACGCAAAGTTTGTTTGCGAGCAACGTGTCGCTTCACGGTTATAGTGCATCGACTTCTTGAAGTTGATAGTATTGAAAATTTTTAAGCGGTAGTTTTTTCGCAACAGAAAAGCGCCTGTTTCGTTGACTAATCCGCCTTTCGGGTCCGTGACCACATAGGAAGAATGGGCTTGTAAGAGCTGAGGCTTTATGAAGAACCTCGTCTTACCGGAACCCGAACCGCCGACCACAAGCACGTTTTTGTTTCGTGCGTTTTTGGGGTCTTTGGGGCGGTTGGACATCATAAGGCTTTCTGTTTGGGTGAGAATGACATTGTTCTCAAACACAGGGTCAACGAATGGCGCAATGTCCTCCCGTGTACCCCAGCGAGCCGAACCGTATTCCAGATTTTTGCGAAACTTCTTGGCGTTCTTGCCCTTGATGTAGACCGCCAGCTTTAAGCCGACTGCGGCGGCAATACCCACCAATAGGTCAACCGGATGAACGCTCGGCAGGATGTTTTCAAATGCCATCGAGAATCCCTGCATGATGTTCAGAACCTTGGAGGAAAAGTCAAAGCCCGGTGCAAGCCGTGCGGCCTGTCCGAGCTTTGTGGCAAAGAGGGCTATGAACACATAGGGGATATTGGGCAGAATGAGCTTTTTGTAATTCACCTGTTTCATCGTGCATCCAGCTCCTTCTTGCGAACCTTCGGCGTGTCGATGTCCACCGCCTGTTCCTTGAATCTGCGGAGCTTATGGAGCACAGACGGACGGTCCTTCTTGCGGTCGGTTTTCGCCGTGTACTCTTTGAATGCCTGCGTCAGAGCATCGGCATCACGAGCTTTGAAGAAAACAAGGTATTTGGGAATATCGCCGGTCTTATCCTTTTTCAGAGCGAAATCAACGCCATATTTCCTCGCAATTCGCTCAAAGTCCTTGATGTTCTTGTCTGTAATCTCGATGTTGGTAACACCTTGATTTTGCCCTACGAGCTGCTTCACGCTTTGCTTCCCGCAGGGTTTTACAGGACCGGCACGGGCTTTCTCCATTTTCTTTTCCTTGCGGTGTGCAAGATATTTGGAAATAGCCTGTTTCAAAACATTGGCGGTCATCTTCGTTGTGGTGATTGCCAGTGTAACTGTCCTGCTTTCAACTTCTTCCTGCAATATACATACCTCCTTCCGTTAAGAGTGTGCAGGTCAAGAAAGAAACGCACTAAGGCGGTCTTTCTCGGTGGTAAAGATGGATTTCCAAAAGTCAGCCTCCTTTCCTTGGCGAAAAATACTCCCGTGTCAGTCACGAGAGTCGCCGTACATATCATGCTGAACCAACGCTGAATAGTAATTGCCGATGGTGGCTGGGGCATTGTACAGCGTGGTCAACAGGTATTGCTTGATGTTGCGAATTTTCGTTGTATTCTCTTTGAGACAATCGAACACGAATTGAATGTGTCCCGCATCCAGTTTGAGAAGTCTGGAACGAACCACTTCCGCAGGCAAGTCCGAACCGGCAACTCGGATATATTTTTTCGTAGAGCAAACGGTTTCCACAATCAGCTCCAGAATTTCCTCCAAACGGTCCTGGTCATACGGCATATCCGAGAGAAGAATGTCATAGTCGATATTCTCCTTTATGAGTTCTCTATACTCATCCATATCTCTGACACTCGTTTCTTTTCGCTTCGCTTCAAGTGCTGCAAGCACAGACGGACGGGAACCGTCGGAAAAGAATGAATGAGTATTTACTGAATCAGTATTTATTTCTTCTGTACTTCTTTTATCTATATTTATTTGTGCGGGAGTTTCCAGACGTGGGAAAGCCATATCCGGTTTTGCCATATCCGGCTTTTCCGTATCTGGTGAAGCCGTATGTGGTCGCTCATAGATGATGTACTCCATATCCGTGATTCTGCCGGTGCTGTCACGAATACGGTGGCGTACAAGGTAGCCGTACCGTTCAAGCTCTTTGAGCTGGGCGGTAATCCCATCCACGCCGTCCTTACAAATCCTTGCAAGACCTCGTGTTGTGTAATCCCAATTATCGGGGAGGGAAAGCATCGTGGACAGAAGTCCTCGTGCTTTGTTGGACAGGTTGGGGTCTCGCAGATGATAGTTGGACATGGTGGTATAGTTTTTGTTCTTTTCAACTCTACATACTGCCATGCTGCCTCCTGTGTCCGGGCATGAAAAAAGCCCAACAAGAAAAAGTATATTTCCTGTTCGGCTCATATCCGGTATTCGATTTTATCGCTGTTGGTCCCGCTGTCGTTTTTTCATCCAGTTTTACAACAGCTTGATGATGGTTTACTCCAATCGCTGCGGAGTGTAGGAACGGGGGAAGGATTTGCGT